>JBAPYC010000024.1:0-3319 GCA_049284535.1 Streptosporangiaceae bacterium | reverse complement strand
TGACGGCTGGGGCCTGACATATGCCACCTCGGTGGACGCATAAATGACGCCACCAGGGTCCAGAGCAGCTGGGATCGGAGTCTAGGGTATAGGCGAGGACGCTCGCGAGCTCCCGCACCTGAAGACTATGCCCGCCGGGTCCCGGCGGCAAGAGGGTGGCTTGCGCCGCATCTTTACAACCTTTACTCTAAGGATATCCATACAACCTTTACTCTAAGGATATCCATTCAGACTTCTTTACTCTAAGGATATCCATTCAGACTTGATTTTGGTTTTTTGGCGAAGACAACATAGTCAAACAGGCTCTTAGCCTCGATCCACCGGCCGGGTTGGATGGTGGCTGGACGGAATCAGCGGCCGGTTGATTTGATCTTGGCAGGGAATTGGGCGTGCGCTTTCCGCCGCTTGCCTGTTCTGCGGCTGGTCCGGGGTTCCTGGTTCGGGATCGGGTTCGGGTGGCCGCTTGGGGCCGTAGAGATGCGGTGACCGGGTTCGGGCTGGTCAGGCCGCGGCTGCGGGCGGGCCGCAGGCGGCAGCGAGCAGGTTCATCCACTCGTGTTCGCGGTGCCAGCCGCCGGGCAGGTGAAGGGTGATGTGCCCGCGCCCTGACCGGGCGGTGCGGGCGGCGACGTTGATCAGGTCGCGGCGCACCGTGGCACCGCGGGCCCTGGCATACGAAAGGCTGGCCAGGGCGCCGGCGGCGCGCAGCAGGTTGCAGGCCATGGCGGCGCAGGTGAGCCAGGCAGCGTTGGCGGGAAACGAGCCGGACGGCATGTGCGCCAGCGGCCCGTCGGTCACGTCGGCGAAGACCTGCTCCACGATCGCGTGGTCCCGGTGCTGGCCTTCGGCCTGGATCAGCTCGAACGGGGAGTCGGTGAAGACGGCGTGGTAACGCCAGAGGGGGAACAGCTCGTCCTGGCCCGCGGCCGCCTGCTTGTTCAGGTCGCGGACCCGGCGGACGATCAGCCGGGCGGTGACCGCCTGCCCCTTCTTCGAGGTGAACGCGGTGTACGGGACCTCGGCGACCTGGGCGTCGGAGACCCAGGCGCGCAGCTGGTCATCCCAGATCGCCCGGGGATACCGGATAGCCGTCCAGGCGTCCTCGGGGATGGCCGCGATCGCGGCCTTGACCTTGGGGTCCGCCGGGACCGTAACGGAGAACAGCGCGCCGGCGCGGCGGATCGCGGCGATCACCGTCGCCGCGTAATACGCCGAGTCCATCCGGACCACGATCTGCCCGTCGCACCCGGCTTCCCGTGCGGTGGTGATGGCCTCGGCGGCGAAGCTGGCCGCGCCGCGGGCCGAGGCGGCGTTCCCGCCGCGTAGCCGGGTGGCGGCGATCACCGGCGCCGATAGCGGCGTGCTGATCACTGCTGCCAGCGCGTTCAGTCCTCGTACCAGCAGGCTCTTGCCCTGGATCTTGGTGTGCCCGAACCGGGCGCCCTGCTTTTTGCGGCCGTAGACCCGTTTTTGCATCGAGTCGATGTCCACGAAGGCCAGGACGTCCTTGCCGGGCAGCAACGGGGCGCGGCGGGCCAGTTCCGCCAGCAGCTGGCGGTTCACCGCCTCCAGCTGGCGGACGTTTCCCCAGGTATAGGAACGCAGGTGCGAGCCCAGCGTGGACGGTGCCCGGATCCCGCCGAACAGCACATCCATGGCCCCGTGCCGCAGCAGGTCCATGTCATCGATGCTGTCCGCCCCGCCGATCATCCCCGCGACCAGGCACGGAACCTTCACATGAGCGTTGACCCCGCACGGGCCGCCGGGGCTGACCTGCTCCGCGACCAGCTCGGTGAGCCCGGCCCGCTGCGCGAGTGCCATGACCGGGACCAGGCCGGCCCGCGACACGAGATTCGGGTCATCAAACGATGCGTGAGTCCTGGCCAGGCTATGCAACAATCGCACTTGACAGGTGTCCTCTCGAACCAGGCGACGGAAGCTTAAGACACTCCTATCGTCCCAGTTCAGAGGGCACCTTTCGCGTTGACACGCCCAGAAACGACCCTATTTACGCGGTGGATCGAGGCTTAGCGCTTCAGTCGATCTGTTGCTCATAGACGCCAGACGAGGTCAGCTGGCCCACCGTGTCGTCGCGGGGCGGAGCTCCGGCCCGCGGGAGCTGCGCCCACTCCAAACTCACCCCGAAAGCCAATCGCAAGCAAGGGACCAGGACTCATGATTTTGATCACCGGAGCCACCGGCAATGTCGGTTCGGAACTCATCACAGCGTTCCTCCCCGCCCAGGCAGGTCACATACGGGTCCTCACCCGCAATCCTGGCGCGGTTTTCCCCGACGGCACCCAGAAGGTCGTGGCCGATCTCGGCGACAGCGACCTGGCACCCGTGCTCGACGGTGTACACGCGGTGTTCTTGCTCACCGGCGGGCTCCACATCGCCGCGCATGATCAGCGGCTCATAGCCGCGGCGCAGCGGGCGTGGAGCGAATCGTCAAGCTGTCGGTGCGCAACGTCGGACACGACGCCACCGACCCGATCACCAGCTGGCACCGGGCCGGCGAGGAGGCGATCCGCGACAGCGGCATCGGGTGGACGTTCCTGCGGCCTACCGCGTTCATGTCCAACGCGCTTAACTGGGCGGGAATGACCGCGGCCGATCAGGTCGTGCACGCCCCGTTCGCCGTTGGCCGGGCCGCTGTCGTCGACCCGGCGGACATCGCAGCGGTCGCCGCGGCCTGCCTCACCCATGACGGCCACAACCACCGGGTCTACGAGCTCACCGGCCCCGAACCGCTCAGCCCCCCCGACCAGGTCGCAATCCTCAGCCAGGTGCTGGGCCGCGACCTGCGCTACGCCGAAGCCAACCCGGCCGGCACGCTCGCGCAGATGGTGTCCTACGCCATGCCCGAGGAGCTCGCGCACGCCATCATCGAGCTATTCCGCTCCACCGTGGAGCCGTACAACTCCGAGCCGACAGGCGACATCACCGCAGTCACGAGCCGCCCGGCACGCAGCTTCACCGACTGGGCCCACGCCCACCGCGCCGAGCTCCTTACGCCCGCCAGCTGGTGAAGATACTGCCGGCGACAGCGTGCGCCCGGTAGACGGTCGTCTTGACCTCTCACGCGCGGACGTGCGACGCGAACCCCCACGGCCGATCGAGCTCCCCGCGGAGTTCGATCGGCTCACACCACGGATCAACCTCTCCGACCTGCTCACCGAGGCGCACAACTGACGGGGTTCACCAGCCACTCGACGCACGCAGCCAACGCGGACCCGAGGATGGTTGATCTGCAGCAACATCTGCACGCCGCGCTGCTCGCCTAGAGCCTGAACATCGGGCCTACGCGGATGGTCGAAAG
>JBAPYC010000023.1:0-8905 GCA_049284535.1 Streptosporangiaceae bacterium | reverse complement strand
GCGGACGCGCACCGGGTCTCACCCCAGCAGGTAGCGCTGGCCTGGATGCTGGCCAAGGCCCCGGTGATCATCCCGATCCCCGGTGCCAGCCGCCCGGAGTCCATCATCGACTCCGCCCAGGCCGCCGACCTGACCCTGACACAGGCCGAACTGGCCCTCCTCGACCTGGCCTAGGAGCCGTACCTAGCCGGGTGCCGGGGCACTGAGCCACTCGGCGGCCTGGCCGGTGACGCTGGCGATGAGGTCGAAGTCCTTGTCGCAGTGCAGCACGGTGAGCCCGGCGAGCTCGGCCGTCGCGGCGATGATCAGGTCAGGCACTGAAGGGGCTCGGTGATGCCCGCGGTCGGCGAGCAAAGTAAGGACTTCCACCGCCCGGTCTTCGATCGCCGACGTGAGGTACTCCACAGGCATCGCCGAAACAGGCGGCTGGCGCAGCCCGGCCCGCAGGTCGGCTCCGGACCGGGCGGAATAGCCGACCTCGAGCCGGGTGACGGTGGTGATCCGGACCAGGCCGCGCTCGATGCGGCTGGCCCATTCCGCGGTGTCCGGGCTGGCCGCGAGGCGGACCAGGGCGGACTTGTCGATCAGCCAGCTGGTCACTGCCAGGCCCGGGACATCACGTCCGGGTCTGCCAGGTCGCTGAAGGTGTCGGCGAAGCGGGCCAGGTCTGCGATGCTGACGGGAGAGTCCGTGACGGCCGCGTCCTGGGCGAGCCGGCGCCGGACGTACTCAGTGCGCGACAAGCCTAGGCGGCGGGCATGGGTTTCTAGTGCCGCAATGACGTCATCGGGCACGTCGCGGATCAGGATGTCTGTCATTGCAGCCCCCTAAGTGATATCTGATGATATCGCGCGTGGCGCGGCCGCGCCACGCGCGAAAGCAACGCCCTATCTATCTGTCCCTTTGCCGCGGCCGCCTGCCATCCAGTTCCGGCGGCTGCCTGCCCCGTGCGTACCGCGCCTCCGCACACACAAGGCCTCTCGCCGTCGATCTACCTCCTTAGCAGAGCTAATGATATGCTGGTGAGCGAAGCTAAGGACCGACGATGGGAACTTTGTGCACTTCGCCTCTGGGGATGGCCGAACGCGGTTCCAGCCGAGGCAGATGCTCTCGTCGCTGCGGCAGCGCAACTACCGGCTGTTTTTCTTCGGCCAGCTCGTCTCGGTCATCGGAACCTGGATGCAGACGGTCGCGCAGTCCTTCCTCGTCCTCGACCTCACGCATAGCGGCACCCAGCTCGGTCTGACCACGGCGGCCAGGTTCCTGCCGATGTTCCTGTTCGGCCCAATTGGCGGGGTGTTCGCCGACCGGCTGGATAAGCAGCGGGTGCTGTACGTCACCCAGACAGCATCCGGGCTGCTGGCGGGGGCGTTCTCGGTCCTGATCGCCACCGGCTCGATGAAGCTGTGGATTGTCTACCTGCTCGCCCTGGCGCTCGGCTTTGTCAACGTCTTCGATAATCCTGCCCGGCAGAGCTTCATCCCCGAGATGGTGTCGGCCAAGGACCTGCCGAACGCGGTCACCCTGAACTCGGTGGCTATGAACATGGCACGGGTCTTTGGCGCCGCCCTGGGCGGCGCGCTCGCCGCCGCCATCGGGCTGGCCCTGTGCTTCGCCTGCAACGCGGCCTCGTTCGCCGCCGTCCTGATCTCCCTGGCCCTGATGCGCCGGTCCGAGCTGTTCCCGGCCAAACGGCTGGCCCGCCGCAAGCACCAGGTCCGGCAGGGCCTGAGCTACGTCCGCCGCACCCCTGACCTGCTCATCCCGCTCATCATGATCGCCGTAGTCGGCACGCTGGCCTGGGAATTCCAGGTGACCCTGCCGCTGATGGCCAGCAAGGTCTTCAACGGGGGAGCGGCAGCCTACGGCGTGATGGCCTCGGTCATGGGCGCCGGCGCGGTCGTCGGCGGCCTGATTTCGGCCGCCCGGGCCCGTCCGCGAGCCCGTGCCCTGTGCCTGGCCGCCATCGGCTGGGGTATCGCCATCCTGGCCGCGGCGGCCGCGCCGAACCTGGCCCTCGAGCTGGTCGCCATGGTCTTCGTCGGCTACGGCAGCATCACATTCAACTCGCTGGCCAAGACCACCCTGCAGCTCGCGGCCAAGCCTGAAATGCGCGGCCGGGTGATGGCGCTGTGGGCGCTGGCGTGGCTCGGATCGACACCCATCGGCGGTCCCATTGTCGGCTGGGTCGGTCAGGAATTCGGTGCCCGCTGGCCCTTGGTCATTGGCGGCCTGGCCACGCTGATCTGCGGGATCCTGACCCTGCCCGCCCTGATGCGGATCGACCGCCGCGCCGCCGCTCGCCAGGCCAGCGAGCAGCAGCCCGCCGAGCCCGGGCACACAGAGCCCCAGCCCACCGGGCCTGAGCCCACCGGGCCGGTACCAGCCCAGCGCGCTTAGCCCGCCGACGCGATCAGCTCGGTCAGCCCAGCTGGGTACAGCGGCGGGCTGGTCGCGTCCGCAGGCCGCCAGATCACCCGCCGCTCGGCGTTGTCCAGGATCGGCTGCTCAGCGATCTCGTACGCCGCCGGATCCGCAAAGGCCGCGGTGAAGATGAACACCACCTCGTGCTCGGTGTGCCCGTGCCAGCTGAAGATGTTCTCCAGCACGTCGAGCCGGCTGACGTCCCTCAGCGCCTGCCCGATCTCCTCGGCGAACTCCCGGTGCACCGTGTCGGCCGCGTACTCGCCGAACTCGACGTGACCGCCGAGCGGCCGGTGAAAGACTTCGTCCGGTGAGGCCGGGTCCGTGTACTCCGACACCAGCAGTGCCCCGTCCTGCGGCCTGGAGATGACCGCCATCGCCTTGAGGATCTGCCGCCTGGATGCCACCTGCCTGTCGTATCACGCCCGGCGATGAGTTCCGGGGCCACCCGCCGTTACATCATCAGGCAACGACGCAGAACGACAGCGATGCAGAACGAAAGAGGAGGATCGATGAGCGACAGTGCCCTGATCACCTGCCTGTGGTTCGACACCGAGGCCGAGCAGGCCGCCGCCTTCTACACCGGAATCTTCAAAGATGCCCGGCTGGGCCGGGTATACCGGCACACCGAGACCACTCCGGGACCAGCCGGATCGGCCCTGCTGGTGGAGTTCGAGCTGAACGGGCAGAAGTTCTCCGCCCTGAACGGCGGCCCGCAGCACAAGTTCAACGAGGCCGTCTCGATCGTGGTGCCGTGCGCGGACCAGGCCGAAGTGGACTACTACTGGGACAGCCTCCTGGCCGGGGGCGGCCAGGAGAACGTGTGCGGATGGCTGTCGGATCAGTACGGCCTGCGCTGGCAGATCGTGCCCACGGTGTTCTTTGCCATGATCGCCGATGCCGATTCCGGGCGGGCCGCCCGGGTGATGCAGGCCATGATGGGCATGACCAAGTTCGACATCGCCGGGCTGGAGCGGGCCTACGCCGGGGCGTGACCCGGGCCGCCCGGCAAGACACGTCTATCGTTTCGTTATCAGCCACCCTGAACCCCCGGGGGCCCTGCTCCCGTGATCAAGGTTATGGGGAGCACAAGGGGGGCGTCACTGCCCCGGCGATCGATGTACGGGATCGCCGGGGCAGTACTTCTTGTCGCCTCGGGATCCATTCACCTCGACCTCTACCTGACCGGGTACCGGACAATCCCGACCATCGGCTGGCTGTTCCTGCTGCAGATAGTCTCTGCGTATGTGCTGGCCGCCGCGATCCTGGTCGCCCGGCACCCGCTGGCATACGCCGCCGGCGCCTCATTTGCCCTTGGGACCCTGGCCGGTTACCTTCTGTCGCTGAAGGTGGGCCTGTTCGGCTTTACCGAGGTGCGGACCACGGCGGGCATCATCGCCGCGATCATCGACGTCGCCGCCTTCGCCGTGCTGGTCCTGGCCCTGGACCAGGGCCGCCGCGTTGCCGGGACGACCGCGGTCGTGTCGGTCGTGGCGCTGGGCCTGATGGGCGCGGCCGTGGCCACGCCGAAGGCAGCGCCGGTGGCGACCGGCAGCCAGGTACTGAAGGCCCGCGCGATCAACGGCCAGGACCTGCTGACCAACGCCAACGGCCTGACCCTGTACACGTTCGCACCGGACAGCCCGGGCAAGTCCGTCTGCTACGGCGCCTGCGCGGCCTACTGGCCGCCGGTGGCGGGGAACGAGGCGGCCGGGCCCGGCGTCACCGGGAAGATCGGCACGATCAAGCGGTCCGACGGCACCACGCAGGCCACCTACGGCGGGCGCCCCTTGTACACCTACATCGGTGACAAGGCCCCGGGCTCGGACGCCGGGAACAACATCAACCTCAACGGCGGGCTCTGGAAGGACGTCCCGGTCGCCGCGGGAGGATAATCCGGAGCGTGCCCCAGCCCTACCCAGAGCAGCCGTATCCAGAGCAGGCATATCCAGACCAGCTGTTTCCCGATCAGCCGTTTCCCTCGCCGACCGTCCCGGCTGGCTCGCGCGCCGAGGTCTTCCTGCGCTACCTGGACTTCTTCCGGTCCCGCGTCGCGGCCAAGGTAGCAGCCCTGCCCGACGCCGAACTCCGCCGCAGCCGGCTGCCCTCGGGATGGACACCGCTGGAGCTGGTCAAGCACCTGCGCCACGTCGAGCGGCGCTGGCTGGAGTGGGGATTCGAGGGCCGGGACCTGGCCGACCCGTGGGCCGATACCCGGGACGGCCGCTGGGCCGTGGCGCCGGACGAGACGGCCGCCAGCCTGCTGGCCGGCCTGCACGAACAAGCCGGACGCACCCGGGCCATCGTGCAGGCCCACGACCTCGCCGAGGTGGGCCAGCCCGGCGAGCGCTGGGACGGCGCCGACCCGGCCAGCCTCGAGCGGGTCCTGTTCCACCTGCTCCAGGAGTACGCCCGCCACGTCGGCCATCTGGACGTGGTGGCCGAACTGGCCACCAGCACAACCGGTGAGTAGAGCAGGTTTACGCCGTCTTCTCCGGCACGCAGTGGTTCAGGCACTCACCCAGGCCCTCGATCCAGGTGCGCAGCACGTTGCCCGGCTTCAGGTAGACGGGCGGCTTACGGGCGTCGCCCACCCCGCCGCACGTCCCGGTGGCGATGAGATCGCCGGGCCGCAAGGTGATGGCCTGGCTGATGTAGGAGACGATCTCAGCCGGGCCGAACAGCAGGTCCGAGGTCCGTGACTGCTGCATCACCGTGCCGTCCACGTCGCAGCCGATCTCCAGGTCGGCGGCGTGGTCCACCTCGCCCGCGGTGACCAGGTAGGGGCCGGCCGGGGTCGAGTGCTCGAACATCTTGCCCTGCAGCCACTGCAGCGTGCGCCGCTGCCAGTCCCGCATGGACACGTCGTTGATGACCGTGTATCCCGCGATGGCTGTGGCCGCCTCCTGCGGCGTGGCCCGGTACACCGGACGGCCGATGACCACCCCGAGCTCGGCTTCCCAGTCGACCCGTTCGCTCACCGACGGGAGCACCAGGTCATCCCGCGGTCCCATCAGCGTCTCGGCGTACTTGGCGAACAGCGTGGGGTACTGGGGCAGCTCGCGCCCGGTCTCCAGGATGTGCGACCGGTAGTTCAGGCCCACGCACAGCACCTTCGCCGGCCGCGGCACCACCGGCGCGAAGTCTGCCTCGGCCACCGGCACCGGGACCGCGCCCTGCCGTGGCTGTCCCGGTCCCTCGCCGCCCCCGGCCAGCAGCTCGCCGACGTCGGCCGCGTCCAGCGGGATGAGCTCGTCATTCTCGAGCCGTGCCGCGGTAGTCCCGTAATCCGTCCGGATGGTCGCGAATCGCATACCTGCCGACTCTAGCGTCCCGGGCGCTGGGCCGGTGACCCAGCCGCCCGGGCGCGCTTGGGCTTGCGCCGGTTACCCGTCCAGGTGCTCGACGGTCAGGCCGTCGGCGGCGTCGGCGGCCCGGAGCACCTTCTTGTCGAACTTGCCCACCGCGGTCTTGGGGATCTCCGGCACGAACGCCCAGTTCTCCGGGACCTGCCAGCGCGCCACCTTCTCGCCCAGCCACGCGGCCAGCTCGGCCGCGTCGGCCGTGGCCCCGGCCCGGAGCACCACGCAGGCCAGCGGCCGTTCGCCCCAGCGCTTGTCCGGGATCCCGACCACCGCGGCCTCGGCCACGGCCGGATGCGCCATCAGCTCGTTCTCCAGGTCCACCGAGGAGATCCACTCGCCGCCGGACTTGATCACGTCCTTGATGCGGTCGGTGATGGTGAAGAAGCCCCGCTCGTCCAGCGTGCCCACGTCGCCGGTGCGAAGCCAGCCGTCGTGGAACTTCTCCGGCGCCGGGTCCTGGTGGTAGGCCCCGGTGACCCACGGGCCGCGGACCTCGATCTCGCCCTCGGATACCCCGTCCTGGGGCTGCTCCTGGCCGTCCTGGCCGATGATGCGCATCTCCACTCCGTGGATGACCCGTCCGGCCCGCATCCGCCAGTCCAGGTCCTCGGGGCTGTCCTCGGCCACCCCGGCAGGCGGGATGGCCAGGCCGCCGACCGGACTCATCTCGGTCATACCCCAGCCCTGGATGATCCGCAGCCCGTACCGCTGCTGGAATCGCTCCAGCAGGACCCGGGGAGCGGCCGAGCCACCGGAGTTGGCGATCCGCAGCGAGGACAGGTCGATGTCGTGGTCTTCGCCGTAGGCCAGGATCGCGCTCCAGATGGTTGGCACACCGGATGTGACCGTGGTCCGCTCGGTGGCGATGAACCTGGTCAGGTGCTCGGGCTGCAGGAAGGGGCCGGGCATCTGCAAGATAGCGCCGGACAGGAACGCGGCGAACGGCATGCCCCACGCGTTGGCGTGGAACATCGGCACGATGGCCATGGCCCGGTCGGCCTCGGTGCTGCCGTGCACCGACGCGGCCATGACCGCCATCGCGTGCAGGTACGTGGATCGGTGCGAGTAGACCACGCCCTTGGGATCACCGGTGGTCCCGCTGGTGTAGCACATCAGCGCCGCGTCGTGCTCGTCCAGCTCGGGCCAGCCGAACTCGGGCGGCTCGGCGGCGAGCAGCTCGTGGTAGCGGTACACCGGGACGCGGTCGCCGAGCGCGGACGCGTCGCCGGTCCCGTTGACGATGAACGCCTCCACGGAGGGCAGCCCGTCCGCCACCTTGCCCAGCAATGGGACCAGCGTGTCATCCACGATGATGATCCGGTCCCCGGCGTGGCCCGCGATCTGGGCCACCTGGGCGCCGGGCAGCCGGATGTTGAGCGTGTGCAGGACCGCGCCCATCGACGGCACGGCGAAGTAGGCCTCCAGGTGCTCCTGGTTGTTCCAGCAGAACGTGGCCACCGGGTCGTTCGGCCTGATCCCGAGCCGGGTCAGGGCGCCGGCCAGCCGGGCCGCGTTCTGCGCCACCTGGGCGTAAGTGGCCCGCCGGGTGCCGTTCCCGGTCCAGGTCACGCATTCGCTGCCGGGGTACACCCGGGCGCCGTGGCGCATGATGGCGCCGATGGTGAGCTGGTAGTCCTGCATGGTGCTGCGGATCATGAAGCCTCATCCTCGCTGACGGCCGTCGCTACTGGGCGGTACGGTAGGACCGCGTTACGGCTTACGTCAATTGTCCCGCTGCCGGGGAGAACTCATGCCACGCCAGATCATCCTCGCCTCGCGGCCCGAAGGCTGGCCGACGGCGGAGAACTTCGCGCTGACCGAGACGGACCCGCCCGAACTGGCCGAGGGCCAGATCCGGGTGCGGAACCTGTTCATGTCGGTGGACCCGTACATGCGCAACCGGATGAACGACGTCGAGTCCTATGTCCCGCCGTTCCGGCTGGGCGAGCCGCTCCAGGGCGGCGCGGTCGGCGAGGTCACCGAGTCCCGCTCGCCCGATTTCGCGCCAGGTGACCTGGTCCTGCACTTTCTCGGCTGGCGGGATGAGGCGGTGCTCCCGGCCCGGCACGCGCAGAAGATCACCGTGGCCGGCGGCCTGTCGCCGTCCGTCTACCTGGGTGTGCTCGGGGCGACCGCGCTCACCGCCTACGTCGGGCTGCTCGACATCGCCCAGATGCGGCCCGGCGACGTGGTGTTCGTCTCCGGTGCGGCCGGGGCGGTGGGCAGCATGGCCGGGCAGATCGCCAAGCTCAAGGGCGCCGCCCGGGTGATCGGCAGCGCCGGGTCGGACGAGAAGGTGGCCTGGCTGCGCGAGATCGGCTTCGACGCCGCGTTCAACTACCGCTCCGCGCCGGTGCTGGAGCAGCTGCGCGACGCCGCGCCCGACGGCATCGACGTCTACTTCGACAACGTGGGCGCCGACCACCTGGACGCGGCCCTGGTCATGCTCAACGACCACGGGCGGGTCGCCATGTCCGGCGCCATTGCCAGCTACAACGCGACCGAGCCGCCGCCTGGCCCCACCAACATCAGGCTTGTCATCACCAAGCGGCTCACGTTGCGCGGCTTCATCGTCACCGATCATCAGGATAGAACGCCGGCCATGATCGCCGAGGTCGGCGGCTGGCTGAGCGAGGGCAAGATCTCGCACTCAGAGACCGTCGTGGACGGCCTGGAGAACGCGCCTGACGCCTTCATCGACCTGCTCCGCGGCGCCAACACCGGCAAGATGCTCGTCCGGCTGTAATCAGCCGCCCTCGGCCGGTCCCGCCCATCCAGCATCGGCCGGGACGCCATCGGCCGGGACGGCATCGGGGCGGGCAGTGCTGTCCAGCTGGGCCGCGATCTCCTCGGCCCGGTCCAGGCCGTTGCGGTAGTGCGCCGGATCAGCGGCCGCCAGCTCGCGGTACAGGCTGACCGCCTGCCGGATCGCCGTCTGGGCCTCACCGGTCCGGCGCCGCCGCCGCAGCATCACCGCCTGGCTATACCGGGCCTTGGCCGCCATCTCCCGCAAGCCGGGATCCTCGCCGGCCACCTCGGCCAGCTCGGCGAACGCGGCGGCCGCCTCCGCGTCCCGGCGCAGCCCGCCCAGCACCTGGGCGCGGTTGAACCGGGCC
>JBAPYC010000022.1:0-5748 GCA_049284535.1 Streptosporangiaceae bacterium | reverse complement strand
TCGCGCTACCGGATGCGGGGGACGAGGCGGTGCACTGGCATCTCGCTGGCGAGTCACTGGAGGCTTGGGCGGAGGAGCAGGAGCAGGAGCACAAGGGTGACCGTCTTGCCCTCACGCCCGCAGACCTGGGCCTGCGCATCACCTATCTCGCCAGCGCACTGGGCACCGAGGAGCCCTACCGCGACCTGGCCCTCCCGTTCGCGTCAGAGCCATGATCGAAGCCCACGGCCTGGTCAAGTGCTACGGCTCGACCACGGCCGTCGACGACCTGTCCTTCTCCATCCGGCCCGGCTTGGTCACCGGCTTCCTCGGTCCGAACGGCGCCGGGAAGACCACCACCATGCGGATGATCCTGGGCCTGGACGCGCCGGCGCAGGGCTCGGTCACCGTAGCCGGCCGCAGTTACCGCGACCTGCCGGCGCCCATGCGCGAGGTGGGCGCCCTCCTCGACGCCAAGGCGCTGCACGGCGGCCGCCGGGCCTTCGACCACCTGCTATGCCTGGCCCAGAGCAACGGCATCCCCCGCCGCCGGGTGGACGAGGTGCTCCGCCTCGTCGGTCTGGAGGACGTGGCCAGGCGCCGGGCGAAGGGCTTCTCGCTGGGCATGGGCCAGCGGCTCGGCATCGCCTCAGCGCTCCTCGGGGACCCGGCCGTGCTCATCTTCGACGAACCGGGCAACGGCCTGGACCCCGACGGCATCCACTGGGTCCGGACCCTCCTGCGGGCGCTCGCCGCCGAGGGCCGCACCGTGCTGGTCTCCAGCCACCTGATGAGCGAGATGGCCCTGACCGCCGGCCACCTGCTGGTGATCGGCAAGGGCCGGCTGATCGCCGACACCAGCGTGGAGGAGCTCGTGCGGTCCAGCTCCCAGCAGCCGGTCCACGTCCGCAGCCCCCAGGCGGCCGAACTGGCCGCCCGCCTCCGCGAGGCCGGCGCCACCGCCCAGGCCGGGACCGGCCCCGACGTCATCGAGGTCACCGGGACGGACAGCGCCGAGGTGGGAAAGCTGGCCGCCGCCCATGGCATTACCCTGTCCGAGCTCATCCCCGCCCGGGCCTCGCTGGAGGAGGCCTTCATGGAACTGACCACAGACAGCGTGGAGTACCAGGCGGCCGGGGCGACCCGATGACCGACGCCACAATCGCCCGCACCGGCCCGGACCACCGGGCGGCCTTCCGCCCAGCCACCTTCGCCGACGTGCTGCGCTCGGAGTGGACCAAGCTCCGTTCGGTCCGGTCGACCTTCTGGGCGCTGACCGTGACCGTCGTGCTCGGCATCACCCTGGGGGCCGTCATCAGCGCGGCCACCGCCCGCGGCTACGCCAGGAGCAGCGTCTCCGGCAAGCTGAGCTGGGACCCGGCCAATATGAGCCTGTCGGGGATGGTCATCGCCCAGCTGGCCATCGCCGTGCTCGGGGTGCTCTGCATCAGCTCCGAGTACTCCTCCGGGATGATCAGCACCAGCCTGATCGCCGTCCCGAAGCGAGGCCGGATACTCGCCGCCAAATCGCTGATCTTCGCCGGGGTGACCTTCGTCGTGGGCGAGGCCACCAGCTTCGCGGCGTTCTTCGCGGGCCAGGCCCTCATCAGCGGCCATGCCCCCCACGCGGCGCTCGGCGATCCCGGGGTGGCCCGGGCGGTGGTGGGAGCGGGGCTGTACCTGACCGCCCTGGCGGTCCTCAGCGTCGCCGCGGGCACCGTGCTCCGGCACCCCGCCGCCGCCATCGCCGGCATGATCGCCGTCCTGCTCGTCCTGCCCGCGATCGCGCAGGCGCTGCCGGACTCGTGGCGGAACCCGGTCAACGAGTTCTGGCCGACCCAGGCCGGGGGCCAGATCGCCAGCGTGCACATCCCCGCCCACACCCTCCAGCCCTGGCCCGGCTTCGGCGTGATGTGCCTGTTCATCGCCATCGTGTACGCCATCGCCTGGACGCTGCTGGACCGCCGGGACGCATGATGGCGATCAGGGCGCGCCGCTTCATGCCTGGTGCTCAGGGCAGCTCGGCGGGCCCTTCGATCACCCGCAGGCCGAGCTGGCCGGCGAGCTCGCCCAGCACGTCCTGCACGGCCACCGTGTCGGCCAGCGGCATGATCTCGCTCTCGGTATGGCCGCCGGCCACGCGTTCGGTGACCTCGGCCAGCTCGTGGGTGTAGCCGGCGCCGGTGAGCGGGACGTCGATGGCCTGCGGGTCGTGCCCGTCGCGGTGCAGCACGATCCGGCTGGGGTAGTGGAACCGCGGCGGCACACCGATCCAGCCGGCTGTGCCCAGCACCCGTGCCTCCCCAGGAGCCGGGCTGCGCAAGGAGGCGAACAGCAGCGCCGAGCGGCCGCCCGGGTAGCGCAGAAGTACCGACTCCTCCACGTCGACTCCGCTCTCGTGCACGACGCCGTGCGCCACGACCGCCTCCGGGACACCCAAAAGCATCTGGGCGAACGAGACCGGGTAGACGCCCAGGTGGAACAGCAGGCCGTCACCCAGCTCCGGATCGTAGAACTGGGTGGCCGGGTCCACCGGGTGGCGCACCCCGAGGTCCGCGGTCACCGTGCACACCTCGCCGATCGCCCCGTCGGCCACCAGTTCACGCAGCCGGACCACGGCCGGGCAGAACCGGGTCCACATCGCCTCCATGGCGAAGCGGCCGGCCGCTCCCGCCGCCGCGACGACCTCCCGGGTCGCCGCCGGGGTGACCGTGAACGACTTCTCCACCAGGATCGCCTTGCCGGCGGCCAGCGCGGCCAGGGCCAGTGCGCGGTGGTGGGGGTGGGGGGTAGCGACGTAGACCACATCCACGTCAGGGTCCCCGAGCAGTGCCCGGTAGGAACCGTGCGCCGTCGGGACCTGCCCGCGGCCGGCCGACGCAGCATGCACGGCGGCGAACACCTCCGCCCGTTCGGCTGACCGCGAACCGACAGCAACCAGGACCGCATCCGGCACATGGGCCAGGTCCCCCATCACCTTGCCGGCGACCGGCCCCGGCCCGGCCACACCCCACCGTACGATCATGCCCCGATCATGGCCCATCGCCCGCTGGCGGCATCGGTTACTGGGTCAAGACCAGCGAGCCGAGTTCGATCCAGGCACAGATTTCTCGCGCCTAAGGCCAACCCGCGCGTCCTGCCCGTTGGCGCGAGCGCGAGATCCCGTGGCCTTCTGGCCTTGGGACGGCCGAGACCCACTCGGCACTCCATCTCGACGGCTCCCTTCCTGCCGCCAACGTGCTCGTGATCACCTGGACCGCCGAGACCAGGGCCAAGCTGGTCATCAGTACGGGGACGGCTGGCGGTGCCGGCATGGACGTCGTGCTGGGGGATTTCTGCGTGGCCACTGCGGTCCATGCTGACTGCTCGACACGGCTGGCCGGGCACCCGTGGTCTCAAGAGGAATGGGCCACGACGGTGCTGTCCGGAGAGCAGCAGGAGATGCTCGGGTCGAACGTGCTGCCTGCCCTGCTCGCCGCCAACGCCGGTCAGCTCCCGAAGGAGTACGCTCCCCGCGCGCCGCAGGCATGGTACGGGCACACGGTCAGTACCGATCAGTTCGCCTACTGGACGGAGGATGATGAGCCGTTCCACCTGTCCGCTTACGACCCGCTTATCAAGATGGTCGAAATGGACGATTTTGCCGTGATGTTCGGCGTGCTCGGGATGACCGGGGCGCCCATGGTTGCCAGCGTCAGGAACGCCAGCGACCCCCCGCTTGCCACGGGGTCAGCAGCGAACCTCAAGCTGGCCGAGGAGATCTACGAGAAGTGGGGCGCGCTGACCACCGTGTCGTCAGCCATCGGATGCTGGGCGCTCATCGCGGGTCTTACATCGCAGTAGTAGTTCAGGCTCGCCGCTCGCTGACCCACGCAAGCTGATAGCGAGCCGCTACGTTCTTTCACCGCGCCGCAGCCGGGGTATGGTCGTAGCCACAGATCAGGACGCTCTTGGCGGTGACGACGGCTGTGCCTGACATCCTGAGCCAGGGCGAGGGCCGTGAGACCGGCCCGTGGCCGCGCCGCGTAGCGGCAGTCGCTGTGCTCGCGCTGGTGGCTATGACGATTGTGCATTACCTGCCGCGGTCACGGCATGGGACGGTGCGGCCAGTCCGTGCGGCTGTCACCGCGGCTCCGCTGCCGACGGCGGTTTCGGGTGATATGGGGGTAGCGGCCGAACCCGACGGGATCACAGGTCAGGTCTTGTCCTGGCCCAGCGGACTTCGGCTGCCGGCTACCGGAGAGCGGCCAGCGTGGTTCTGGCCGGCCACAGGGCGAGTGGCGCCGATCGGCAGCCTGCCGCGGCAACCCTCTGGCTACCAGTTCGCCCGCACGACGGGCGGCTGGGCGGTGCAGGCCAATCCGGCTGCTCAGGTCGGCTGCAGCCTTTGCGCTGGACCGCGACGTGCCATCTACTTCCTGGCCGATCATGCGCAGGCGGTAACCCAGGTGGGGCTGGCGGACGCGGTTGCGCCGGGGCCCGCTGGCGCGCTGTGGCTGACCAGCTACCCCCCTGATGCTGAGCCGCGCACCGCCGCGGGCATGGCGCGGGAAGTCAGCATCACTGGCCGACCGCTCGAGCCCCAGCTCAGGCTTCCGGCCGGGTACCTGATCGAGCAGGGGACAGACCGCGGTCTGCTGCTGGCGCCGGTGGCCCAGGATTCGGGAACGATGCCCGACACCCTGTGGGATCCAGCCCCTCCGCAGCCCAGTCGCAGCTTTGCCGGAGTGATCGCGGCGAGCGCAACCGAGATCGCCTGGGCGCCGCCGTGTGCCGCACACTGCGGTGTGCAGGTGCTGAATCTGGCCACCGGCCGGCAGGTATCGGTCGAGCTGCCCAAGGCGAGTTCGGCTGCGAACGCAGCCTTCAGCCCCGACGGCAGCTTTCTGGCGGTCCAGGTGAGCTTCAGCGACGACTCCGCCGACGGTGAGCTGGCGGTGCAACTGGAGCTAGTGTCCACAGCCAGCGGCCGCCTGACGACCGTGCCACAGACCTGGGTCAGCAGCAACGCCCTGATCGGCTTCGGCTGGCCCGCCAGTAGCGAAAGCCTGGTTGCCGAGCTGAGCTTCACGACCAAGGTGCAGCTGGCGTCGTGGCACCCGGTCGCCAGTCGGCTGGCCATCACGACGCTCAGCCCACAGCACAGCCCTGCTTCCCTGGCCATCGGGCCGCACACTCCCTAGCAGCGGCAAGCTCGGAAGGCGGTCAGCACCAGAGCCTGTGCTGGTTACCTGCTCGTGCCCGAGGTCCAGTATCCCCGAGGCGACGAGCCGGATCATGCCGACGTTCGCCGGACGTTCCGAGGTAGGAGTGGACGAGCTCGTCGACGCCGGCTGGATCGCCACCCCCTCCTCATCCGCCGAGCCGCTGTTCCTGCCACCCGGCGCGACGCTACTGCGCGTCGACGGCGCCCCGCCCTAGATCCGCCGTCTCCTGGTGGCACGCCTGCCCGGCCCGCTGTCGCCGGGCGGCAGGTCCGGGTGCTGCCGATTACGTCCTCGCGGAGGGGCTGCCTGCTGGGTTCCCTGGACCGCGGCTACCGGGTGCTGGGGATTTGCTTCTCCAGTTACTGGAGGAGCAAGACTGACGCCATGGAGAATGACGGACCTCTTCTGACGATCGGTGAGCTGGCCAGACGTGCTGGCGTGCCGGTGCGCACTATCCGGTTCTGGTCGGATAGCGGGCTGGTGCCGCCGGCCTCGCGGACTGACGGCGATCGCAGGCTGTACGACGCGGCGTGCGTGGCCCGGCTGGAACTGGTGACGACCT
>JBAPYC010000021.1:0-3609 GCA_049284535.1 Streptosporangiaceae bacterium | reverse complement strand
GCAGCTCGGTGTCCAGGCCGCGGGAGTCGAACGGGGTGCGCAGGACGGCCACATCGGCGGTGCCGGACCGGACCGCGGCGGCGGGGCCGCCGGGGTGGCCGAACAGGATGCGGACCTCGGGGATCTGCTGGTCCTGGGCGCAGCGGCGCACGATCTGCCTGATCAGTTCGGTGCCTGCGTTGGGCTTGACGGCCAGGGTGAGGCGGGCCGGCTGGTTGCCGGCGCGGCGGGCGCGCTCGACGGCGGCCGTGGCGGTCTCGATCGCGATGCGACCGTGCTCGAGCAGGACGGCTCCGGCGCTGGTCAGGGTGACGCGGCGGCTGGTGCGGTCGAGCAGCCGGACGCCGAGCTGGCGCTCGAGCTTGGCGATGGCGGCGGACAGCGGCGGCTGGGTCATGCCGAGCCGGGCGGCGGCCCGGGTGAAGTTCAGCTCCTCGGCCACAACCACGAACTTTCTAGTCAACTCCAGGTCTATGACTTCACCTGCGGCTATGTCTTGCCGGTCCGCACCACCCATCGGGCATCTCCTCATCGTCATGACTTGCGCAGCGGCATCAGTCCCTAGCTGACCCGAGGTACGGCCCTGGCCTGCGCAGCACCCACTGCCGGAATGTCCGGTGCGGCGGCCGCGCGACCATGTGGCCGCCACGGACCTGGCCCGATACCTCGATCTTCAGGCTGACGGGCGCGTCCCAACCGTGTTCGGGCCGCACCTTGACCTTGCCGCCATGGACCGCCACGGCATCGGCATCAACCTCGATGCCTGGCTTGGTCACCAGGATGAGCCACCCGCCCCGGACCTCCGCCCGGATCTGCAGTGTCGGGCCGGTGATTACCGCGTCGGTGAAGTCGAGCTTCACAGTCCCGCCGACCGCGCGTATCTCCATCCGCTGCGGGACCAGCCACCGGCCGCGCCGCGTGGCATTCCCGCCCTGATAGTCGAGCCGGACGACGTCTTTAGCCTGCGCCGCGATCCCGCCTACCTGGCCGGCCACCTCGGGAAGGTCAGCCGTCAGCGCCGTCAGCTCGCCGCTCGTGCGGGCCGTCAGGGCCGCGCCCAAGCGCTCGTCAAGCTCGGCCGCGGTCAGCCGCCCGTCGCCAGCGGCAACACGGAGGATCTCGACCGCCCGGTCCCTGTCTTTATCGGAGGCCCGCAGCTCAGGCTTAGCACCAGCACCAGGATGAGATGCCGCCGGGAGATCGTCGCCCGTCATAGCCACATCCTGCAAGACCTCGCAGGGGCCCGCAACCTGAGCCGGGCACAGGCGACTGTGCTGCTGCATCGACCGGGCAATCGTTATGCGGGACTGGTGCCGTAGCTCAGATTCCAGCGGGCCAACCTGCGCGCTCACCCCCGGGCTGCGCCAAGCACACCCTGTTGGCCGCCCGGGTGAAGTTCAGCTCCTCGGCCACGGCGATGAAGTAGCGGAGCTCGCGCAGCTCGACCTCATCCATACGCGCAGTGTATGGAACGACAGGCAACGTGTCCTTCTGTGCCGGGTGGCCGGGCCGCTGTACTGGACCCGCTGGATGACGTCGGCCGAAGGGAGCTGGGATGAGCCTGGCGGGGAAGGTGGCGCTGGTCACCGGGGGCAGCCGCGGGATCGGCGCGGAGATCGTGCGGAGGCTCGCCGCCGAGGGGGCCGACGTTGGCTTCACGTACAGCACCGCTCTTGACGAGGCGGAGCGGGTGGCGGCGCAGGTGCGGGGACTCGGCCGGCGGGCGCTGGTGGTGCAGGCGGACCTGGCGGTGGCGGAGGCGGCTCGGGACGTGGTGAGGGTGGTGGCGGGTGAGTTCGGGCGGCTGGACATCCTGGTCAGCAACGCCGGGATCACGCACTGGGGGACGATCGCGTCGACGACCGTGGCCGACTTCGACCGGCTGGTGGCAGTGGATGCCCGGGCGCCGTTCCTGCTCATGCAGGCGGCGGCGGACACGCTGGCCGACGGCGGGCGGATCGTGAACATCTCCTCCGGCGTGACCGCCACGGCGCTAGCCGGGATCGGGCTGTATTCGGGGGCGAAGGCGTTCCTGGACCAGGTGACCAAGGTGGCGGCGGCCGAGTTCGCGCCGCGCGGTATCACGGTCAACGCGGTGGGGCCGGGCAGCACGGCGACCGGGCCGTTCGCGGGCCTGTCGGCTGAGCGGCGGGCGGCGGCAGGAGCCGCGTTCGCGCTGGGGCGGATCGGCGAGCCCGCGGACACGGCGGCGCTGGTCGCGTTCCTGGCCTCGGACGACGCCGCGTTCATCACCGGACAGGTGATCTACAACGTGGGCGGGCAGCGGGGACCGGTCCGGGTGTTACCGCCGGGGGCGGAACGGGGAGACAGGCTGGCAGGTCTGCGCGGGGCTGGTTTCATGATCGCGAAGGCCTTGCTACTCCATAGCGTAGTGAACCCTTCGGGATCATGGTGAATCTTCGGGCCAGCCGAGGCCGGGGGCGGCGGGGCCGCCGTCGACGAACAGCAGGCGGCGGCTCAGGCCTGTCTCGCGGATGGCGCGGGCGGGCGCGTAGTCGGCCGAGGCGTACCAATCCAGCAGTCGGGCCATGGTCGGGAACTCCACGATGACGATCCGGCTGCCGGCCGACCGGGCGCCCTCGGGCACTAGCGGCGCGGCGCCGCGAGCCAGGTACCGGCCACCATGGCGGGCGATGGAGGCCGCCGCCAGCTCGCGGTAGCGCCCGGCCTGGTCTTCGTCCAGGACCTCAACTTCGGAGATTACGTAAGCCACCATAGGCAGGGTTTTCCCATATCACCGTGCGTTATCCTGCTCGGTGAAGCTCCCGGGCGGCTCTGCTGGCTGACGGACGGATAAGGGGCTGATCATGACTAGCGGCGGCAGCCCCGTTCGGGCGGAGCTGACCTTTCCCGGGGACGGCGAGATGGCGCGCCGGATGCGCGCCTTCGACTGGGCCGGCTCCCCCGTCGGCGACCCCCGAAGCTGGCCGGCCAGCCTGAGCACCGCGGTGCGGATCTGCCTCACCTCGCGGTTCCCCATCGTCATCTGGTGGGGCAAGCCGCTGTTCATGTTCTACAACGACGCGTTTGTGCCGCTGATGGGCAGCAAGCACCCCGGGCTGATGCGGCCAGCTCAGGAGGTATGGGCCGAGGTCTGGTCCACGGTCGGCCCGATGCTGGACTCCGTGCTGGACTCCGGCGAGGCGACCTTCTCCGAGGACCTGCTGCTCGCGATGGACCGGCACGGCTACACCGAAGAGACCCACTGGAACTACTCCTACAGCCCGCTGCAGGACGACGATGGCACCGTCCGCGGGGTGTTCACCGCGGTCAGCGACACCACCGAGCAGGTGGTGGGACGCCGCCGTCTGGCGGCCCTGCAGGACCTGGGCGCCCAGGCCGGTCAGGCACGCACCGTGAGCGAGGCGTGCGACCTGGTCGTTCGGTCATTGGAAAGAGCAAGCCACGACGTGCCGTTCGCCGCCGTCTACCTGCGCCAGCCGGATGGGGCCGTAGGCCTGGCCTCGAGCACGGCAGCCGGGGGCGCGGACGGATGGCCGGTCGCGGAGGTGGTGGCCGGCCGGCGGCCGGTGGCGGTGACCGACGTGGTGGCCCGGTTCGGGGAGCTGCCGGCGGGCGGGTGGGAGC
>JBAPYC010000020.1:0-3730 GCA_049284535.1 Streptosporangiaceae bacterium | reverse complement strand
GAAGACGCCGGGTAGTGGCGCGGGCAGCTTTCATCACTACCAGTATGCGCCACTAAAGCCCCTCATCACAGCGACTCAGCCACCCAGCGCAGCCATGCGCCCCCGGCGGGCACGCGAGCGGGGGCCGGTAAGCGGCTGACGGGCGACTTCGGCACTGCGTTGAGTGGCGCGGTCAGGGCGCCATTGACCGGCACGGCTGGCGGCGCGGTGAGAACGGGCAATTTCGGCGCGGCCGGCACGGCGTCGGTGGTTTCGGCTTCACTGGGTGCCGCCAGTGCGCGGGTGCCGGGCTGGGCGGCACGGTCGAAGAAGCGCAGCAACTCCACCGGCACCGGCATGACCAGGGTGCTGTTCTTCTCGGCGGCGACCTCGACCACGGTCTGCAGCAGCCGCAGCTGCAGGGCGGCCGGGTCGGCGGACATGATGGTGGCGGCCTGGGCCAGCTTCTTGGATGCCTGGTACTCGCCGTCGGCGGAGATGATCCGCGCGCGGCGCTCGCGTTCGGCCTCGGCCTGCCGCGACATCGAGCGTTTCATCGAGTCGGGCAGCGAGACGTCCTTGATCTCGACTCGTTCCACCCGGACGCCCCAGGGTCCCTCGGTAGGGGCGTCGATGACGTCCTTGAGCTGGGCGTTGATCATGTCCCGTTCGGACAGAAGCTGGTCCATGTCGCAATGGCCGATCACTGACCGCAGCGAGGTCTGGGCCACCTGGGACACGGCGAAGGCGTAGTTCTGGACGTTGATGAGCGCCTTGACCGGGTCGATGACCCGGTAGTACACGACCGCGTCGACCTTCACGGTGACGTTGTCGCGGGTGATCGCCTCCTGGCCAGGCACCGCGGCCACGATGATCTGCATGTTGACCTTGCGCAGCCGGTCGCTGAACGGGTTGACCCAGGTCAGTCCCGGCTGGCGGAGACCGGGCAGCGCCCGGCCCCAGCGGAAGACAATGCCCTGCTCGTACTGTGTAATGACCTTGAAGCCGAACATCTCGGCCGTCCTATCCCTGGCGCATCGTGCGCCGGGCTCAGCTGGCCCGCGGACGGCGCCAGCGTGACTGCCGGCGTTCGAGATGCCCCGGGCCTGTACCCATTGTAGGACACTGGACATCCGCGCCGATCACCTCGCCGAACTCGTCGAGGCGTTCGATGTGCAGATCACGATGGCGCTGGCTGGCGGGCGTCACGGCCCGACGGCTGGGATCCGGACCGCCAGCAGGACCATGTCGTCGGCAGCGCCGGGGTCGGCGATCTCGTCGGCCAGCTGCTCGAGCAGGGCGGGGAGGGGGAGGCTGGCGGGAGCAGCGGCCAGCGCGGCGCCGGTGCGGTCGATCGCGGCGTCCATCTCGGCACCACGTCGTTCAATCAGCCCGTCGGTGTAGAGCAGCAGCGTCGCCCCGGCCGGCAGTACACGGTGCTGGCTGGTGCGCGGCCCGCCGGTCAGGCCGGGCCACAGCAGCGGGTCATGCGCGGCGAGGCGTTCGGGCCGCCCGCCGGGGCGCTCCACCAGCAGCGGCGGCGGATGCCCGGCGTTAGTCCAGGACAGGTGCCATGCGCCGCCGCCGGCTGGGCTCAGGTAGGCGTGCACCAAGGTGCCGGTGGCATCGAGCTCCAGCGCGGTGCAGGCGTCCTCGACCGCCGTCACGGCCGCGGCCGGGCCGCGGTCGGGGTGATCGAAGTCGGCCTGGCGCAGCATGCTGCGGACCTGGCCCATGATCGTGGCCGCCTGCATGTCGTGACCGGTGATGTCCCCCACCGTCAGCGCCAGCGCTGGTTCCAGGCCGGCCCCGTTGGGTGACTTCGGCCCGCGGGCGGCAGACCCCAGCGGATAGGCGTCATACCAGTCACCGCCGACCAGCTCACCCACGGCGGCGGGACGGTAAAAGGCGCTGAGCTGAGGGCCGGAAACGGCAGGCAGATCGGTGAGCATGGCCCGCTGCAACTGGGTGGCCACAGTGACCCGCTCGTCCAGGTACAGCGCTCGCTCGATGGCCCGGGCGGTATACCCGGCGATGGCGGTCAGCACGGCCCGTTCGTTCAGGTCAACCTGGTGCGGAGTGTCCCAGCCCAGGATCAGGGTGCCCAGCATCCGGGCAGTTCCCAGCAGCGGGACGCACACGGCCGTCGCCAGACCGGCCGCGCCGGGGCTGGTGCCAGCCTCCTGTTCGTGCCAGGCCGCCTGGGCAGCGCGTCCGTTGACGATGACCAGCCGCCCCTGGCGGGCGGCGCGGGCACTGGGATCGGGGCCGTCCAGCGCAAAGGCCTGACCGGTGAGGTTCGCGGCCTGGGTGGCGCCAGAATCAGGCACCCAGCGCAGCTGCTGGCCGTTCAGCAGGGCCAGGCCCACGTAAGAGGGTTTGAGGTTGCCGGTGACCAGGTTCCCTACACGCCGGCGCACATCGGCCAGGCCCGCGGAGTCCGCCAGTTCCTCCGCGGCGCGCAGCATCAGCTCCGAGCGCTCCAGCGCCAGACGTGCCTGAGCCGCATACTGCTCACCGGTGGCCTGCGATACCTCAGCCGCATCCAGCGCTTGCGCCGGCTGCTGCCCATCCTCTGCGGTGGCTTCAGGGCCTTTGCCGCATTGCACGCCGCCACCCATCCTTGTCCCCTCCAAAGGAACCGCCCCTTGTCCGCACGGACGGAAGTTCCTCGGGGACCAGATCAGCTCCCCATCCGGGTGGTGTGATCATACCGGGCACGGGGGGTGATGAGCCCTGCACTGCTCCGGCCCGGCGCTGGCGAGCCGGCCGGCTCACGCCGCCTGCGGCCGGGTCCGCATGGTGTTAGCGGCCGGGTCGCATGGTGTTAAATGAAGCTGGTAGCAGTCGAGGTTCGTGCCGTGTCATAGCGCCTGCGAAGTTCTGACCGCGGGCGCCGTCGGTTCCCAGGCCCGGCCCGGGAGCGACAGGCGGTCGCCATAACCCGGGATGCACGCCCTGCGCATCCCGACGATCGCCTCGGCAGGAGAGCACAGTGGCTCAGGGAACAGTGAAACGGTTCAACGCGGACAAGGGCTACGGGTTCATCACCCCCGACGACGGCACCCCCGACGTCTTCGTCCATCACTCCGCCATCGATGCCGACGGCTACCGGAGCCTGGAGGACAATCAGCGGGTCGAGTACATCGTCACCCAGGGCGACCGCGGCCCGCGGGCCGAGCAGGTTCACCCGATTTGAGATCGCGGCCCGCACGCCGCAGATCCCGGATTGCTGATCCGGATTGCCGATACGGAGGGTGAGCATGCCTGACTTCTACGGAATCCGGGCCGGTGCGATCCCCGGCTTCGCCGAGGCCGGGGACGGCAAGTTCATGAGCGTGCAGGGCCTGCCCGACCTCACCGTGCAGAACATGGCCACGTTCATGACCGGGCTGCGCGGCATGCACGAGAAAGATCCACTCGCGTTCGAGGTCTGCATCCGGCACGTCGCTACGGTGATCGAGGACCAGCGCCGCAACGAGGGCCATAGTGACCCGCGGGATGATCGCGCCCCGTGACGTCCGGCTACTGAAGGACCAGGACGCCCCGGGCGCCATCGGCCTCGCCCGAGGAGGCGGCGGCGTGGGCGGCAGGGGCGGCGGCACCGAAACGGGCCGATGCCGCCGGCGGCATCACAGCTTGGAGAGCTTGGCGCACGGGATCGTGACCCGCATCCGGCGCGCACCGAAATCAATGACCAGGGCAGCGTCCTCCTGGACGCTGACAACCCGGCCCAGACCATACTTGTCGT
>JBAPYC010000019.1:0-3015 GCA_049284535.1 Streptosporangiaceae bacterium | reverse complement strand
GTCCCGCACTGAGCCCATGACCAGCCCGGCTGCGCCGGCTGCCGGGCTCCAACGAGGACCGAAAGAAGACGGCTGTATATGCACTCAGTCTGCGTGACGTGAGAGCCGCCATGATCTAGGTACCGTGCGGCCCGGCACGCGGTCCAGAACTGGCTGATATGCATCTCGCAGCGCGCATGCCCCGGCACTGCTTCCAACCACGCCGATTCGGCGCCCTGTAATTGTTTGCGCCAGCTGCAATTCATCCGTTGGTCGCGAACCGTGACCGGCAGTTCGGCTACGGATGGGAAATCACCAGCCAACCCTGTGATGCAGCCTGCTTTGATGGTCGATCCCACTGTTCAGTCCGCGGCTTCGTAGTCAGGTCCGGTGTCAGGCTCGGCGGCGAGCTGCAAGATCCTCTCCGATGGCACGATCTCCGGTTGGGCGGCTGCAATATTGCATCGCGGCAGGATGCCTGTCGGCCCGGGAAGACCTGACCCAGGTCGCCCCAGACTGGATCTTCCCCAGGTGCCACCAGTTGCGGGTTTTCTGCGATCCTGGCACGGTACGCCTGTTGTTGCTTGGCTAGGTCGCGGATCCACGCTGCCGTCTCGGCGGGCTTTCCGTCTGTGGCTGGATGCAGATGCTCGCGCTCGATGCCGGTTGCAGGAATCAGTTCAGCGGAGCGCAGGGGCTCGATCTTCTGACCGGGATAACGGCGGCGGAGTTCGGCGTCTGCCGCGAGGGCCAGGCAGCGGGAGCCTGCGGTGGCGTGTTCCCATTCCTGGCGGTCGGTCATGATCTGGGCGAGGGTCTGTTCTCGCCGCTGGTAGTGGTCGTGCAGGGCCTGGTAGCTGGCGGCCAGGGTCTCGTGCCGCCTGGCGCGGTCGTGGTCATCAGCCTTGCGGGCGGCGGTGACTTCAGCATCGGCGCGGAGGGAATCCAGGGCAGCGTCGAAGATGCCAAGCCGGGCGAGGCGCAGTTCTTTGCCGACGTAGGGAGGTGTCCAGGCAGTCGCGGCGGCGTAAGTGTCGCGGAGTAGCCACAGTCGGCCGTCCGGCATGGCCCGAACGCCGGGGCCGCTGGCCGGGGTGAGGGCGGTGAGGGCCTGGTGCCAGGCGGCCCGCTGGTCCGGCGCATCATGGGTGGGCTCAGGGCCGATCGGGTCGCCGGGATGGCCGTAGCTGTATGTCTCCCGGTAGGCGGCGATTGAGGACGCTTTCCGTTCCCAGTCCTGGCGGCTGGCCGCGCCGTCCGGCACCGGGCCGAGGGCGGCGATCGCCCAGGCGGGAGCTGTCTGGGCGGTGTGCTGGCCGAGCCGCCGGGTGCGGTCGTCCATCAGGGCGGCGATCACGCCCAGGTAGGCCCGGCGCTCGGGGTCGGGCAGCTGCGGCACCCGTCCGGCCCAGGAGCCTTGCGGGTGAGGGACCAGTCGGCCGGCGCGAGACCGGATCCGGGCGTCCAGGACGGCGGCGATGTCCCGTGCCCCGGCCAGGTCCCGGGCGGTGACCGTGGTGCGGATGACTGCGGCCGGGTCCAGCCCGGCCAGCTCGACGGCGTGCAGGGTGCGGAACAGCCACCGGGCCTGGTGGGATAGCGGCTGCCGGTAGCCGTCCGGCAGCGCGGCCAGGACCAGCTCGCGGTACCGCTCCTCGCGCGCGCCGCGGGTTTCGGCGGTCCAGATCGCGTGCAGGACGGCCAGGTGGTCAGCATTAGCCAGGTTCCGCCGCCGGATTTCCGAAGCCGACAGCTCCCCGCGGTCGCGGCCGAGCACATCGGCCAGGACGGCGATCGGCTCCCGCGGATCCAGGCTGCCGGGGTCGGCCGCGTGCCCAGCGATGGGGAACCCAGCGCGTTCGCGGCGGATGCGCTCGTACCGGTCAAGTCCTGCGGCGGGCCGGGTGCCGGGCTGCGGGTCGGCCGGCGTCGGTGGGGTGGTGAATACGAAGGCGAGGTTGGCGTCGGTACCGCGGGTCATGGCCGGGTATAGCCACTGCCGGTCTTCGCCGCCGGTGACCAGCGCAATGCCGGTGGGCACGGTGGCACCCTGGGCGGAGTGCCCGGTGACCGCGTAGGCCAGATCGGCGGACTGGTAGCTGTCATAGCGGAACGCCTGGCCGGCGAACCGGCGCTGCCCGGTGGCCGGGTCGGGGTCGAGCATGCGGCGGACCATGATGCCGCGGCCGGTGATGGCCTCGATCCGCAAGATGTCTCCGTTGGCCAGGGGCCGGCCGGGCTCGCCTGCTTCGAGGTGGTGGTCGTTGGCCCGGCAGATGATCAGGTCCCCGGCGGATCCCTCGGCGCCGTCGGCGATCCGGACCGTCCGGCTGTTGTCGACCAGGCCGAGGTGGACCAGATCGTCGCGGATGCGCCGGGAGAGTTCGCGGCAGCGGGCCCAGTCCGCTGCCATCAACAGCACATTTCGGCCGGTCAGGTAGGAGGCGACATAGGCGCGGGCGGCCTGGTCCATAGCCTGCTCGGGCGGGGCGCCGCGGATGCGGCCGTGCTGGTCGTATTCGTCCAGGGCGGTGGCGTCCCCGGAGCGGAGGCGCAGGGAGGCGGCGCGTTCCCAGGCGGCGGTGAACCGGACGGGTTCGGCGAGCTGGACGTAGCCGAGCCGGTCCGCCAGGAGCATCATGGCGCCGCCGCCTTCGACCGCGGCGAGCTGTTCCTGGTCCCCGGCCAGGACCAGCTTGCAGCCGTTGCGGGCGGCGTACTCCGCGATCGCGGCGAGGTGGGTAAGGGAGATCATGGAACCCTCGTCGGCCACGATCAGCGAGCCGGACGGGATGCGGCCGTGCTGGAGGTCGGTGAGTAGCCGGGTGGTGTTGGCGGTGACGCGGATGCCAGCCGCGCGGAGTTCGTTGGTGGCGTTCTGGGAGGTGGCGGTGCCGACCACGGGGCCGTCCCAGGCCCGGGCGATGGCCGCCAGGGTCCTGGTCTTGCCGGTACCGGCCGGCCCAGTGATCACCTCGACGGTGCCGGCCGAGGCGAGCGCGTGCCAGGCGGCGGCGGCCTGATCCAGGCGCAGCC
>JBAPYC010000018.1:0-2130 GCA_049284535.1 Streptosporangiaceae bacterium | reverse complement strand
GCGCCGATCAGCGCGAAGACCCGGTCGCCTGCCGTCGCCCCGCGCAGCGCCCGCTCGAAGCCCAGGGCGTAGGTCAGGCCGACCGCCGCCGCCAGGTGCCCGGCGTCCGCGCCGCTCAGGGTCAGGTTCACGGCTCCCTCCGCGGCAGGCAGCTCACGGCTCGCTCCCCGGCAGCCAGCTCACGGCTCGCTCCACGGCAGGTAGGTGGTGCCGCCGTCTGCGCGGCGCGCCAGGGCCGCCTCCACCCGCGCGCCGATGATGGCCGGCAGGTAGGCAGCCAGGTCCCCGGGCTTCACGAACCGCCAGGCGTCGAGCTCCTCTGCCTGCAAGGTGATGCCCGCGCCATCGGCCAGCACGCCTGCGTCGAAGATGAAGTGCACGATGGCCCGGGGACGGCTGCTGTCCGGCCCGGCCCAGCCCAGGACCAGCAGCGGCCCGGGCTCGATGTCGATGCCGAGTTCCTCAGCCACCTCCCGCCGGCAGCCTGCGTGCGGTGGCTCGCCGTGCTCGAGCATCCCGCCCGGCAGCGACCAGTGGTCCCGGTAGTTCGGCTTGACCAGCAGGACCCGCCCGGACGGGTCGGTGAACAGTCCGGCCGCGGCCGCGAACATGGTTGGCAGCGAGGCGAACCATGCCGCCTGTGCCTCCGCCGAGAAGCGGATGCGGGCGGGAGCTGACTGGTCGGGGACGGGTCCGTCGGGCACGGTCATGACCCTATACGGGCGGTGATACGCGTGGTGAAGGCACCGGTAGTAGCCTTGGGCGCATGCACACACCGGGTGACGACGCGGCAGTGGTGGACGCCGCAGTTGACACTGATGAGAGCCGGGTCGAGGTGTACGTCACCACCGACACCTCGGTCGCGCCGCACAAGGCCGACGAGGCCCGGCTGTACGTCATGTACGACGCGGCTCATCCCGACGGCGACAAGCTGTACTTCACCGAGGCGGAGTGGGACGCGTTCGTCCTCGGCGTCAAGGACGGCGAGTTCGACCTCGACGAGTCCGGCAACCTACCGTAACGGCATATTCGTGCCGCCTGGATTGACCGCCTTGTCCGTGCCGCCCGGGTTGACCGTCGCTGGGCTGACCGTCGCTGCGGCGGGCTGAACGACCTGGGACTTCGGCACCCCGAGGACTGACGCCATGTCGGCCTGCAGGTTCGGCGCGGCCTTGGCCGCGTTGCCGAACACCAGCGTGGACTGGGTCTTGCTGCCCGAGATGACGCTCACCCGCTCGCAGCCGCTGGCCGAATACAGGAACCTGGCCAGGGTGCGGGTGCCGTCGTAGAAGGTCCCGGTGTATTCGGTCCCGAAGTCGGCCGGGCAAACCGTCATGCCCTTGGCCGTGTCGGGATGGCTCACGACGGCGCAGAAATCGCCGAACAGCGTCCGCACCATGGCCGGCTTGCGCTGGGTCACGCTGAGGGCGCTGACCCGGGACGGCTCAACCAGGTGCATGCTCCGGTGGACCGTGACCGAGGTTGCCTGGCTCACGCTGGCGCAGCCCACGGCGGAGCCCCCCGCTGACGCCGCCGCCGGCGCTGACG
Organism: Streptosporangiaceae bacterium; assembly: GCA_049284535.1. Lineage (GTDB taxonomy): Bacteria > Actinomycetota > Actinomycetes > Streptosporangiales > Streptosporangiaceae > Palsa-504. Next base: position 582 of record JBAPYC010000018.1, on the reverse strand, counting down.
ATGCGGCGGGTGCCGCGGCCGGAGCCGACGACGCCACTTCAGAGCCGCACCCGGCCAGAGCCGTGCACAGCAAACCCGCTACCACTGTTCCGCGAACTTGGCGTGCAGTCATCATGGCGTTTGGACGCGGCCCGCGCTCGTTCAGTTCCATCCCGCATGCGGGGTGCCTCACAGCACGCCGGTCGCGATGACGGCACCCACCACGATCAGCAGCGCGCACGAAACCAGTTCACTGCGCTCGCCGGCAGCCGCGCCGATGCGCGCGCCCAGCTCCAGCCCGGCCAGGGACATGCCGACGCTGACCGCGCCGAACACCACTGCCGCCAGGGCCAGGCCGACGTGGTAGTCGCCCAGGGCGAACCCGGCCGCCAGGTTGTCGGCACTCAGCACCAGGCCGCTGATCAGCATCCGCCCGGCCGACCTGCCACTCCAGCTCCCCGGCCCGCCACTCCAGGCACTCGGCGGACCCTGCGTGCCCCCCGGCGCATCGGTGTCCGCGCCGCCCGGCCCCGGCCCCGGATCCGAGGCCGGCCCCGGGTCATCAGCACCGGCCCGGGCTTCCCGCCAGGCGCGCACCAGTCC
>JBAPYC010000017.1:0-3382 GCA_049284535.1 Streptosporangiaceae bacterium | reverse complement strand
GTCGGCTCTCTCCAACTCCTCTGAGCCGGGAGACTCCTGCCAGCCGCACCTCTCGCGGCCTCGGTTACGGCTTCGGGCCCTGGTGGGACGGCGTGTGGCGCTGATCGGGGACAATGTGATCCCGGTGATGCAGGGCCAGTCCCCGGGCATAGCGGCGGGCAACGTCGGACGTCGGCGTGCCGGTGTCGCTGGCGGCCACACCGAAGACCGTACCCGGGTAGTCCAGCGGCCCCATGATGGCGCGGATGCGGTCCCAGTCTCCTGGTGCTACCAGTTCGGCCGGCTGACCGCCGGCGAACCAGCCCATTGGTACCGCCACCCCGGACGGGACGACGGTATTGACGTAGACCACCGCATTGAACTCGACCTCTGCGCCGGCTTCGATGCGGGCGCCGTTGAACACCACCGCGCCGGTCGCAATCCGGGAGCCGCCCTCAATCACGCATCCGGTCAGGTGAGCATGCGGGCCGACCAGCGCGTCGTTACCGACGCGGGTTTCCTGGCCCGGCACGCCCCGGATGACCGTGTTCTCCATGATCACGCAGTTCGCCCCGATCCGGACGGGGCCGCCCTCGGCGGTGATTACGGCGCCGAACAGCACCCGGCTGTGCGGGCCGACGCTGACATCGCCGGCCAGCACGGCTGTCGGCGCGATGTAGGCCGACTCCGACACCTGCGGGCTCTTCAGCCGGTGCTCCACGAACACCGCACCACGCCCCACCACCGGCGGCGGAACCGGATACTCGTCCGCACTCATGTTCATCACCTCACGGCGTTGCCGCCGAGCATACCGGGTTACCGGCGCATCGGTCTGACGGCACCGCGGTCCCCGTCAGTTCCCGTCAGGTCGTGATCTGCCCCGTCTTCTACTTCTTCTTCTTCTCCTCCTCGCCTGACGCATGGCTGCTTCAGGCTGCTGCCGAGTCGAGTCGAGTCGGTATGACCGCTTGGAGGTAGCCTGGCGAGGTGCCTGCTGACGCTCCCGGCGGCCCGGCCGCCGTTGACTAATTAGGTCGCGCCTGACCTGGCACGCTATGCATGACAGGACGTTTCCGGCCTGGCGGCAGGTAGTTGCGTGTCTCGGCGGAGACGCTGCAGATCCGGCACTGTGTCTGCGGCAGCAGCGACCGTCGGCGTTCGTCGGTCCGCGGTAGAATCGCCGGCGCCGATGAGCCGGGGCTCTGGGAGGATGTCACTCATGTCCGAAGAGATTCCGGCCGAAGCGCTCCAGCTGCAATCACTGGTGCGAGCCGATCAGACCCTCGAGCTGTTCCTGGACATGGTCCCGGTGCCCGAGCCGGGACCTGATGAGGTCCTCATCAGGGTTGAGGCGGCACCGCTCAACCCGTCGGATATGGGCCTGCTCTTCGGCGGGGCTGATATGGCTGCCGCGGTAGCTAGCGGATCTGCTGAGCGCCCGGTTGTCACCGCGCCTATCCCCGATGCCGCCGTGCGAGGCCTGGCCGGACGGGTCGGGACGCCGATGCCGGCCGGCAACGAGGGCGCGGGCACGGTCGCGGCGGCGGGTGCGTCTGCGGCCGCGCAGGCTCTGCTGGGCAAGGTCGTCGCTGCGGCAGGCGGCGGAATGTACTCCCAGTACCGGCCCGTCAGCGTCGCGCTGTGCCTGGAGCTCCCGGCGGGAGCGACGGCGATCGACGGCGCAGCCTCGTTCGTGAACCCGCTGACGGTGCTCGGCATGGTCGAGACCATGCGGGCGGAGAATCACAGCGCGCTGGTGCACACCGCCGCCGCCTCCAGCCTGGGCCAGATGCTCCACCGGGTCTGCATCGAGCAGCAGATCCCGCTCGTGAACATCGTGCGGAAGGCAGAGCAGGAAGCGATGCTCCGCGGGGCTGGCGCCGTCCACGTCTGCAATTCGGCGTCAGCGGGCTTCATGGCCGAGCTGACCGAGGCGCTCAGGGCAACCGGTGCCACGCTTGCCTTCGACGCCATCGGCGGTGGCCGGCTGGCGAGCCAGATCCTGACCGGCATGGAAGCCGCCGCCAGCCACGGTGCGGGCGGCTACAGCAGGTACGGGTCGGCCGTGCACAAGCAGGTCTACATCTACGGATCGCTTGACCGCAGTCCGACCGAGCTGACCCGCAGCTATGGCATGGCCTGGGGCATCGGCGGGTGGCTGCTGACACCGTTCCTGCAAAAGGCCGGCCCGGCCCGCGTGGCGCAGCTGCGTGACCAGGTCGCGGCCGGGCTCACGACGACGTTCGCCAGCAGCTACACAGCCCAGGTATCACTCCCAGGCGCGCTCTCCCTCGACGCGATCGCCGGCTACGGGCGGCAGGCGACCGGCTCCAAATACGTCATCATCCCGAACCCCGCCACCTAGCCCGGCGTGAGCTCGCCGTCGAAGTGGATCAAATTTCGCCGGCCCGGCGGCCAGTATGGGCCGCCAAGGGTTCTGCTCTAGCGGCGCCATCGATCGGTCGCTGCTCCGAGCGCTACCGGGCTCAACTATCCTGCGCATGTGCCGGACAGCGCTGAGTGGGATGTCGCGGTGATTGGAGCGGGCCCGGCAGGTCTGGAAGCAGCTAATTCCTCGGCTCTAGCCGGAGCGCGGACCGTCGTGCTGGAACGGGCCCAGCATCCCAGGTACAAGACATGCGGCGGTGGCTTGATTGGCGTGTCGCTCACAGCCATCTCCGGAACGCCGGTTCCTGTCAAAGACGAGATATATGCCGCTACGTTCACGCGGAATAGCGGCCATGAATTTACTCGCAAGCGCGATTCCCCGATTTTGAAGATGGTCATGCGGGATGAGTTTGACGATGTGCTACGGCGTCGCGCCATGGCTAATGGCGCAGTTCTGCTTCAACGAGCTCCGGTGCGAGCCGTGAGCCAAAATGGAAGGCACGCACGAGTAAAGCTCGCTAACGGGAAAAGCGTTACAGCGCAAGTGGTGGTGGGTGCCGATGGTTCGTCTGGTGTGACTGCGAGGCATGTCGGGGTGGATTTTTGCCAGGTTGATCTCGGCTTGGAGGTGGAGATAAATGTCCCTGTGCCGGTCAGGCAAGTTTGGCATGGCAGGGTGCTGCTTGACTGGGGGCCAATTCCTGGTTCATACGCTTGGGTATTTCCTAAGGATGATAAGCTTACGGTAGGTGTCATAGCGGCACGCGGTCACGGCGAGCAGACTAAGGCGTATCTCCAAGATTTCCTTTATCATCACAACCTTGCCTCGTTTGAACGAGTTCATGATTCTGGCCATCTCACCAGATGCAGAACTGAAGGCTCCCCGCTGCGAAAGGGCAGAGTGCTGGTAGCAGGGGATGCAGCGGGCCTGCTGGAGCCTTGGACGCGTGAGGGTATAAGTTTTGCGTTGCGATCGGGTGCCCTGGCAGGAGCGGCAGCTGCGGAGGCTGCGCGG
>JBAPYC010000016.1:0-3989 GCA_049284535.1 Streptosporangiaceae bacterium | reverse complement strand
CCGGTCCCCGATGACGATCTTGCCGCCGGTGATCTCCTCCAGCCCGGCGATCGACCGCAACGCGGTCGACTTGCCGCAGCCCGACGGGCCGACCAGCACCATGAACTCGCCGTCCTTGATGTCAAGGCTCAGGTCATCGATCGCCTTGACGCCGCCCGGGTAGGACTTCTCTACATGATCCAGAATGATTTGCGCCATAACCGCAGCGTAACTTCGGGGTGAACTAGTGGTAAGTGCGCAAATTGCGATGTTACGCTAGTGTAACGGCCGTGATCATTTCGTTATCTTGTGATGATGTCACGGTCCGCAACCGTTGGCGCTAACGTGACCACGTGGAGGAGATCGACCGCAAGATTGTCGCGCTGCTGACCCGGAACGGCCGGATGAGCTTCACCGAGCTGGCCCGGCAGGCGGGGCTGTCGGTCTCGGCGGTCCATCAGCGCGTGCGCAGGCTCGAGCAGGACGGCGTGATCAAGGGCTACGTCGCGGTCTTTGACCCCGACGAGGTCGGGCTGCCGCTGACGGCCTTCGTGTCCATCAAGCCCTTCGACGCCGCGGCGCCTGATGACCTGCCGCAGCGCCTGGAGCACCTGACGGCAATCGAGGCCTGTCACAGCGTGGCCGGCGATGAGAACTACATCCTCAAGGTGCGGGTGCCCTCTCCGGCCGCCCTCGAGGACCTGCTGCAGCAAATCCGCACCCTCGGCGGCGTTTCCACCAGGACCACTGTCGTCCTCAGCACCCCGTACGAGAACCGCCCGCCCAGCCTCTGACGCGGCAGGCCCGCCTGCCTCCTGCGGCTTGGCCTGCAGGCCTACTGCGGCTCAGCCCGCAGGCCGTCGAGCATGACCGACAGCAGCATGTCCGCCCGTTCGGGTTGTTTCTCGGTGCTCACCGTCACCCCGTGGATGAGCCGCATCACGTCGCTGGCATCCACGTCGGCGCGGACCGAGCCCGCCTGCTGCGCGCTGGCCAGCAGCCGCTGCGTGGTCTCGCGCATCGTGACCCAGCATGTCGAGATCAGCTCCGATTCGACACCGACCGCCTCGATCAGCGCTTTCGACAGGCCGCGCTTGGTAACCAGATAGGCGGCCAGGCTGCGGATCCACGCGGCGAACGCCTGATCGGGCGGGGCGGTGTTCAGCAGCTCGTCGCCCCGTCCGCAGACGGCCCCGACCTGGCTGCGGAACACCGCCGCCTGCAGGTCGAGCCGGGTCGGGAAATGCCGGTAGAGGGTCCCGATGCCTACACCGGCCCGCCGGGCGATGTCCTCCAGCGGCGCATCTGCACCCTTCTCGGCGAACGCCTCGGTGGCCGCGACGACCAGCCGGGCGTAATTCTGCCGGGCGTCGGCCCGCAGCTTCTCCGGCGGCCGTGGCTGCTCAGGTGTCGTGGTCATGACCTTTAAGAAGCTACTAAAGATTGCTGCGGAGGTTACCGCTGTGCTTAAACCGGAGCATACCTCCGCTTCATTCCGAAGTTAACGGCCCAGGCACCACTGGCTCCAGATGAGCCACTGCCCCGGACAGACGGAAAATAGCTTGCGTAAGCGGAGGGTGCCTCCGTATAGTAACCGGAGTAGACCTCCGCTTGGTCTGATCGTACCGCCCGGCCAGCGGTCTGTCAGGTGCGGAGGCCGCCTCACCGAGCGCCGTCGTGCGCACTGATCAACATCGTCATGGAGGCGTCTTGTCCTTCTTTCGTGCTTCCCGCGGTGCCCAGGAGGCCAGCGAAGCCGGCCAGGCCAACGGGGTTACTGCCGCACCCGGCCGCGCGGCCGGCGCGGCCCGGCGCGGATCCGGACGGCCAGGCATCGCGCTGGCCATCATGCTCGGGGCCCAGCTGATGATCATCCTGGACATGACCGTGGTTAACATCGCACTGCCCCATATCCAGTCTGACCTGGACTTTTCCGCGACTAGCCTGTCCTGGGTGCTGAACGGCTACACCCTGACGTCCGGCGGCCTGCTGCTACTCGGGGGCCGGGCCGGCGACATCTTGGGCCGGCGGCGGATGTTCATCGCCGGCATCGCCATCTTCACCGTGTCCTCGCTCGCCGGCGGACTGGCCACCAGCGCGGGGGTGCTGGTGGCCGCCCGCGCGGTGCAGGGAGCGGGCGGCGCGCTGGCCTCGCCGGCGGTGCTCGCCCTGATCGTGACCAGCTTCCCGGAGGGTCGCGAACGAACCCGCGCGCTCGGCGTCTACATGGGCGTGATTACCGGGGGGTCCTCACTCGGCCTGGTTCTCGGCGGGGTCATCACCGAGTGGCTGTCCTGGCGATGGGTGCTGTTCATCAACGTGCCGATCGGGGCGGCGGTGCTCGTCGCGGCTCCGCTGTTCGTGCCGGAGACGCCGCGGCTGCCCGGCCGGTTCGACCTGGCCGGGGCCCTGACCGCCACGGCGGGCGTGACCGCTCTGGTCTACGGTTTCATCCGGGCCGCGGGAAGCGGATGGGGGAACCACCTGGCCATGGCCGCGTTCGGCACCGCCGCCGTGGTGCTGGCCGCGTTCGTCTTCATTGAGACCAGGGCTCGCCAGCCGATCACGCCCCTGCGCCTGTTCCGTGACAGCAGCCGGTCCGGTTCGTTCGCGGCCCGGCTGCTGCTGATCGCGGGCATGTTCGGGATGTTCTTCTTCCTCACCCAGTTCCTGCAGAAGATCCTGGGCTTCAGCCCGCTCCGGGCCGGGGTGGCGTTCCTGCCGATGTCGGCGGCTCTGTTCGCGGTGTCCCGGCAGGCCCCGCGGCTCATGCCACGCCTGGGTGCCAAGCCGCTGATGATCGCCGGGATGCTGCCAGCCATCGCCTCGATGGCCTGGCTGTCCCAGGTCTCGCCGGCCAGCGGGTACTGGTCGGATATCTTCGGCCCGATGATGCTGCTCGGCGTGGGCATGGGGCTGGTCTTCGTGCCGCTGACCACGGCGTCCCTGGCTGGCGTCCCGCCGCAAGACTCCGGGGCCGCGTCCGGCTTCGTGAACATGCTGCAACTGGTCGGCGGTTCGCTCGGCCTGGGCGTGCTGGTGTCGGTCTACGGCACCGCGACCAGGCACGCGGCGGAACATCCGGTGCCCGGGCTGAGCGCGTTCGCCCAGGCGCAGCATGCGGTAACCCACGGCATGGACGCCGCTTTCGGCCTGGCCGCCCTGCTCGACGTGGCCAGCCTGCTGCTCATCATCGTGCTGATCCGCGGCCGCAGGCTCAGGCCGGCTCCGGCCCCGGACCCGGCCGAGGCCGAGGAGGCCCTGGCGTCCTAGCCGCGCCGCGCCCCGATCGCTCGCACGACGCCTCAGCGTCCGATCACATCAACCTCGAACGCCACACAGAACCCTTCTATTCGATTCTAGAATCGAGATCTTCATGATCACGAAGGTTTTACTACTCCATACAGTAGTAAAACCTTCGTGATCATGGAAACACCCTCCACCGCAGTGCACCGCGCCTCTGCGACGTGCCGCCAGCGCTACCGCTCCTGCCGTCGCGTTCTAGCCGCGCCGCGCCGGGACGGCCCCCGCTAAGGCTGTTATAACGCCACCGTGAAGACGCGGGCCGGCGCGACGTGGCAGACCGGGGTGCCGCGGGGCACGATCGCCGCGGTGCCCTGGTAGACCTGCATCGCGGCGGTGACCAGGGGGAGCGGTGCGGCCACGATGGTGGCGCCGGCTGCCAGGGTGAGGTCGAGCAGCGCCGTGTAGGCGTCGCCGTCGCCGCATGGCGGTCCCGCCACCACGACGTCGCGGTGGCTGAGGTCACCCCCGAGGCCGTCAGCGGCCCCGGCAGAGCCGGCTGGCTCATGCTCCCCGGCCAGGGGGCCGCCCAGCCAGGAGCGGGCATCCGCGCCTGGCCCGGGCCTCCCAGCCTGATCCGGCTCGTCACCGAGGTGGTGCCGGTGCCCGGCCGGCGCGAGCAGCGAGCTGAATGGCGTCGTGCCCGGCGCGTCGCCGAACGCGATGACCTGACGTACCCGCGACCGGTCGGCTGCCTCGGTCGCGGG
>JBAPYC010000015.1:0-26951 GCA_049284535.1 Streptosporangiaceae bacterium | reverse complement strand
GCCGTACAGCATCTGCGTGAAATGCCATTCCTGCGACGGCTTCCCGTGCCCGCTGCACGCCAAGTCCGACGCCGAAGTGGCCGGCGTCCGGCCCGCCCTCGAGCACCCGAACGTCACCCTGGTCCGGAACGCACGGGTGACCAAGCTGGAGACCAACCCGGCCGGGACCGTGGTCACCGAGGTGGTAGTCGAGCACGACGGCGAGACCGAGAGGTATGCGGCCGACATCGTGGTCGTGTCCGCCGGCGCGGTCAACTCGGCCAAGCTGCTGCTGGCCTCTGCCAGCGACCAGCACCCGAACGGGCTGGCCAACTCCTCCGATCAGGTCGGCCGCAACTTCATGTATCACGACAGCCAGGCCGTTCTCGCTCTGTCCAAGGAGCCGAACCCGACCGTATTCCAGAAGACCCTTGCCTTCAACGACTTCTACTTCCGCGGCCCGGACTTCGACTACCCGATGGGCAACATCCAGATGATCGGCAAATCCCAGGCGGCGATGTTCCGCGGTGAGAAGCCCCTGGAGACCAAGTTCGCGCCGAGCTGGGCACTGCGCGACGTCGCCGAGCATGCCGTGGACTTCTGGCTGTCCACCGAGGACCTGCCGCTGCCCGACAACCGGGTCACCCTCGGCCCGGACGGCGGCGTCCACCTGTCGTACACGCCGAGTAACCCCACGGCTGCCAAGCAGCTGTTCCATCAGCTCCACTCGATGCTCGGCTCGCTCCGCCTGCAGGAGGGCCACCTGGCGCACCGGTTCGCGTACATGAAGACCGACATCCCCGTAGCCGGCTGTGCGCACCAGGCCGGGACGGTGCGGTTCGGCTCGGACCCGGCCACATCGGTGCTCAACGCCGACTGCCGGGCCCACGAGGTCGACAACCTCTACGTCGTCGACACCAGCTTCTTTCCGAGCATCAGCGCGGTGAACCCCGCCCTCACCGCGATGGCCAACGCCGTCCGTGTCGGCGACCACCTGCTCCAGCGGCTCGGCTGAGTGGCGGAGCACAGCTGTGGTCGTCGTGAGGGCCTGACCCGGGTTGGGGCAGCAGGAAGCCGAGGGCTGCTCCACCCGGAAATTCACCAGAGCAGGAAGTCGTCGCTGAGCAGGGGCATGCGGGAGCCGACCTGGCGGTGCCGTCGCCAGTCCAGCCAGGGGCCGAGCTGCGACACATTCCGTCCAGACCCGGGGACCGATAGCCACCGACACGCCTAAGTTGGCTGCGGCAGCGAACCCCGGCAGAGCAGTACCCAGGGTGGTACCGGGCCTGTCGCGAACGCCATTCTCCCTCCGAGGTGAGGCGGTCAGTATCGGCGTTCTCCGAAGCGTGGGTATGGATTCGCCCTACCCGATTGAGGCGGGGTTGCCTTCTTGCTCGGAGCCGATGAGCAGTGATACGGCTTCGATGAGGGCCAGGTGGGTGAATGCCTGCGGGAAGTTCCCGAGGTGCTGGCCGGTGGTGGCGTCGATCTCCTCGGCGTAGAGCATCAGCGGTCCGGCGAAGGACAGCAGCTTCTGGCACAGGGCGTGAGCGCGGTCGGTTTCACCGATCATGGCCAGCGCGGTCACCAGCCAGAACGAGCAGATGGTGAAGGTCCCTTCCTTGCCCTCAAAGCCGGTGTCGGTTCCCTCGACCTTGTAGCGCAGGACCAGGCCGTCCTCGGTGAGCTCGTCGGCGATGGCCAGCACGGTCGCCTGGACGCGCTTGTCGGCGGGGGGCAGGAAACCCATGATGGGCAGCAGCAGCAGCGAGGCGTCCAGCTCGTCGGTCTCGTAGTGCTGCCGGAAGACTCCCCTGTCAGAGACGCCCTTGTCCAGGATCTCGGCCTTGATCTCATCCGCCCCGGCCTGCCAGCGCTTGGCGCGTTCGCGGTCGCCGCGCTGGGTGGCGAGATCGGCGCCACGCGCGGCCGCGACCCAGCACATCACCTTGGATGCGGTGAAGTGCTTGGGCTCGCCGCGGACTTCCCAGATCCCCTGGTCCGGCTCGTGCCAGTGCGCCAGGGCGGCGTCCACGAACCCGGCCAAACCTTCCCATACCGGCGCCACGATCGTGGCAGAGCCGCGGCGGAACTGGACATCCAGGGCGTCGACGATCATCCCCCAGACGTCGTGCTGCTGCTGATTCCAGGCCCCGTTGCCGACCCGGACCGGCCGCGCCCCGCGCCAGCCGGACAGGTGATCCAGGGTCCGCTCGGTCAGGTCACGTTCCCCGCCGATCCCGTACATGATCTGCAGCTCGAACTTCCGGTTGAGGTCACCACCACTGACCGCGTCGACGACGAACCCCCAGTACTCGATCGCCTCCCAGGCAAAGCCCAGCCGGTACAGCGACCGGAGCATGAACGCCGAGTCCCTGATCCAAGTGAAGCGGTAGTCCCAGTTCCGGGCCCCGCCCGGCGTTTCCGGCAGCGAGGTCGTCGATGCCGCCATGATCGCGCCGGTGGGGGCGTAGCTGAGCCCCTTGAGCGTCAGGGCGCTGCGGTCCAGGTAGGGCTTCCACGGATGGTCGGGAATCTTGGCCGAGCTGAGCCAGTCGCGCCAGAAGTCGACCGTGGTGTTCAGCATGGCCAGCGCCTCGTCCTGGCTGCCCGGGATATTGTCGCCTCCCCAGGACAACGCGACGAAGGCTGACTGGCCTGCGGTGAGCGTGGTGCGGCCGTAACAGCGGGCGCTCAGTACGCCGAGCGGGATGCTGCCCGCCAGCTCTAGCTGCAGGTCCCCCTCCGCCGGGGTGAGCCTCATCGAGTCATACCCGTCACCGGTGTAGCTCCACGTGCCGCCGACGGTCCCGTAATTAAATTGCGGGCCGCAGTTCACCACCGCCTCGACCCGGCCGCTGATGCACGTCGCGATCCGCAGCAGCACGCCGACGGCACCGGAATCAGCCGGGGCCCGGTGATAATCCGGCCGCCGCCCCTCGCGCTGGACCGGGCCGACGGCCAGCAAATCCTGAACGACCATCCACCCCGTCGGGGTCTGCCAGGTCGTCTCCAGCACCATTGTCCCCGGCACATACCGGCGATGCTGGGGCACAACCGTGTTGCCCGGACCGAACCGGAACATGCCAGCCGTCCGGTCCAGCAGCGCGGCGAAGACGCTGGGGGAATCGGGGCGCGGCAGACACAGCCACTCCACCGACCCGTCCGGCGCCACCAGGCAGCTCTGCTCGCAATTCGACAAGAACCCGTAATCAGCAATCGGCGGGAACAAACTCGCCGACGCTGAACCTTCGCTAGCCACCACACAACCTCCCGACACTGGTAGGTGTTACAACCGTATGAACCGGACCGGCCCCGGGGCATCACCCCGCACGGATGAGCCAGGCGCCGGCCGGGAAGTCTTAAGGTGCCTTGGGTGGCCGACGCGCCGGTGGCCTGGACGGCCAGGGGCGACTACGGGCTGTCCAGCGTCCTCTACGGTGACATGTTCCTGCCTCAGGTTGTGGCGGCGATAGCGGGATCGCTGCTCGGCGCGGGGCTGGCCCGCCGGATCACCACGAAAAGGGTTTACCTGCTGGGCCTGGTCTGCAGTCTGGTGTCGATGGGGCTGCTGCTGGCCAGCGTGCCGGTCAAGACCGACCAGTCGATTGCTTATCCCTTGCTCCTGGTCGCGACGGCATCCCTGGGAGCGGGCTTCGGCCTGACCGTCCCGGTCCTGAATACCTTCACGTCGCTCTTTCACCCGGAGGCTGTCGATAAGTCGGTGCTCGTGCTGAATGCGCTGCTGGGACTGGGCACCGTGCTGGCGCCGGTGTTCGTCGCGGTGTTCGTCGGCCTGGGACGCTGGTGGGGCCTGGGTCTATGCGGCCTTCGCCGTCGTGTACGGCATCTGCGAGACGATGAACGGCAACTGGTCCAGCTGGAGGCGACCACCCGGCTGGGCGCCTCAGCGACGGAGGCCTCGCTGGCGCTAGCCGCGTTCTGGGGCATGGTCACCGTCGGACGCGTGCTGTTCGGCCTCATTGACCGGTGGCTGCCCGCGAGAATTACCTATCACATCTTGCCGTTCGTGCTGGTGGGCACCTTCGTCCTGCTGCGTGTCCTGTCGGCGCATGATACGGCGGCCGGGATCGCCGTCTTCGGGCTGGCCGGGTTGGGGTGCTCGGCGCTGCTACCGCTCACCGTCAGCTTCAGCGAGCAGGAGCTAACCTCCGTCTCGGCCGCAGCGGCCGGTGGCGTCATCGCCTTTTACCAGGCCGGATACGGTATCGCCGCGTTCGGCGTCGGCCCCCTGCAGCATGCCGGGCTGAGCCTGCCGGAGATCTTCGGCGGCACCGCCCTCGTCGCTGCCGCGCTGGCCGTGCTCTCCTTCCTCGTTTCCCCTGTCCGGTCGGGCCTGCGCCACGGCCGAGTTGGCGGTGGGTAGCTGGTCTGATTGACTCAGGTGCGCGTTATCCGGGCTGGACGACGGCCGGGGCGGGGGCATCCTCGTCGGCAGGCGGCGGTTCCTGGGCAGGCGCCGGGGATGGCGCAAGCCTCGCGGAGAGCACGTACGCCACCACAACCGCCAGGATGACCAGCGGCATTACCTCCACGCCGTCCGGCGACAGGAGCAGGGTGGCCAGCAAGACGGAGGTCAGCGGGAGCCTGAGCATCACCACGGTCATCGCGCCGATACCCATGGCGACGCCGTAAACAAGCGGCAGTCCCGGCAGGTGCGACAGCGCCACGCCGCCCACCGCCCCGATGAACATAGCCGGAAAGACAGGACCGCCGCGGAAGCTGCTCAGCGAAACGCCATAGGCGAGTCCTTTGCAGGCGATGAGCAGCAGCAGCGCGGGAACGGTATAGCTGGCGCTGTGGCTGATGAAGGTGGGCAGTGCGGACTGGCCGGAGAACAAAACCTCGGAGGAGCCCTTTCCGGTACCGGCGGCGAACGCGATCGCCAGGCCTGCGACGGCCAGGCCGGCCACCGGTGTGGCCAGCAGCATCCAGCGCTCGACGTAGGGCCGCAGGAACAGCCCGAGCCACCGGATCCCGGAGCCGAGCGGAATGGCCATTACCCCGATCGCTAGCGCCCACCCGAATTCCGCCCCTGTCGGCGACCCGACGTGCGGAAGGCCGGGAATCGCCAGCGAGAACGTGCCGAGCCCGGTCCAGGCGTCAAGACCGATGAAGACCAGCGAGCCGATGCCCGCCGCCAGCAGGCCGGGCACCAGCACAAGCTCCAGCATGGCGCCGCCCAGCCCGGAGGCCTCCATCAGCAGGAACGCCCCGAGCAGCGGCGAGCCGAGCAGTGTGCTGATCGCGGCGAAGCTCCCGGCCGCGGCGACCACGGTCGCGGTCCTCGGCGGAGCGTCCTTCTTGACGAGGCGGACAGCGATGACGCCGAGCCCGCCGCCGATGGCAATCAAGGGGGCCTCGGGTCCGAGCACTACCCCCAGGCACAAGGTGGCAAATGCCGCGAGCGCGATTCCCGGGAGCTCGTTCGGCGAAGGTGGCCCCTCCCCCGCCTTGAACCCGTCGGCCGGCGAGTGGCCCCCTTGGCCCGGCAGATACCGGATGGTGAGAGCGACCAGCATCCCAGCCAGCACCAGCGGCGGGATTGGCCACCACAGCGGTTCACCGTGGAAGCCCAGGCCCCTGGGCAGCTCGGTGAAGATCCACCCCTGCATCTTGCTGACCAGGGCGAGAAAGAAGTAGGCCACCGCTGAGACGGGCACGCCGATGATGGCGGCCAGCACGAGCAGCGCTAGATAGCTCCGCGACCGTAGGAGGGCGAGAGGATCGGGTGGCATGGGTACCAGAGTCCTATCAAGATGGCAGCGATACCTCGCCTGGCGCGGGTGAGGTTTTGCTCCCCGTCCGGTCAGGCACCTGAGCCGGCACCGTCGCCGGTGCCTGTTCTTCGCTGCTGGCCGCGGCGCACGGCGCCCAGCAGGATCCGCGCACCGGCGCCCAGCAGGGCAAGGTCGCCGAGCATCTGGACGATGAGCACGATCCGGGTGACCTCGGATCTAGGGACGATGTCGCCGAAGCCCACGGTGGAGAAGACGGTCACGGTGAAGTACAGGGCGTCTGTCTTGGTCAGCGGCTCACTGAAGCTCGCTGGGGACGCATGTTCCATCACGTAATAAGTGGAGGCGAACACGACCAGATACAGGGGAAGAACCAGCCCCAGGACCTCGGCCGCTTTCAGGGCCGGATACCGGGAGCCGGCTATGCCCTTGACCTGCCACGCGGTGATGCCTGCGAAGACCGCCAGGCCTGCCAGCAGGCGCAGCGCCGTATCGCCATTCCACGTCCGGAAGGGCACCACATAATAAAGAACCACCAGCACGGTCGCGGTCAGCAGGCCGCGTAGCGCCGCCCAGTAGATAAGCCGCCGCCGCTTAGCCGGCGGCAGGTCCTGGAAGGCATCACTGGTCATATTCGTCTGGACTACTCAGCGGGCCGCAGCCCACGTCGCGGGCACATCGGCACCGCCCTCCTGGCTGATCCGCGCGCCGAAGCGGAGCAGCGCGGGCTGGGGTGAGATCTTTCCCGCGATCAGGGCCTCTCCCTGCCGGAAAGTGACCGAGCGCTCGATCAGGCTCGGTGGGACGAACGAGAATGCTGCCTGAGCGAACGCTGCGTCCGCGAGCGAGTTCAGCCGCATGAGCACGAGATTGTCGGCCTGCGACAGGACGTTGCCGGGGATCTTCTGCGGGCGCTGGGTCGAGACCAGCAGGTAGAGCCCGAACTTGCGGCCCTCGGCGGCGATCCGGATGGCGTAGTCGGCTGCCATCGCGGCGAGGTGGCCCGATGGCTCAGCGGGACAGACGTTATGCGCCTCGTCGATCACTATCAGTACCGGGCTGCGCTCCTGGCGCCGCCGCCACAAGTCACCGAGCACCGCCCCGGCGATGAGCGTCTGCTCCTCGGGTGTCGGGAGCGAGCCCAGGTCGACGACGACGCAGCGGTTGCCCTGATCACGCACGGCGTCCAGGACCGATCCCGACTCGCCGGGCGCCCAGACCGAAAAGCGGTCGACGCCCAGGCTGCGGACGCGCAGGCCGAGACCCCGGGCCGCAGGATGGTCGCTTTCGTGCAGCATGCTGAGCGTGGGCGGCTTCTCGCTGGCGAGCAATTCGGCCAGCTCGGCGTATTCCTCGCGGTCGCCGACCGGGTCCAGGCGCAGCAAGGCAGCCTGCATCGCCGGATCGACCTCGGCCGCGTGCAGCCGCAGCCTGCGCCCGGCCGGGGCGCCTGCGGAGTAGACGGCGACTCCGCGGGCCGGCTCCTGATAACGCTCGGCCAGCGCAGGGTCAGCGCCTGGGCGAACCTGCCCGAGGCGCACGAAGTCCGAGTTCGGATCGAGCACCACCATGCGCAGGTCCGTCTCGATCAGCAGCTGCTCGAGGATCACTCCGAGCGAATAGGTCTTGCCTGACCCCGACTGACCGCACAGGAATGTGTGCCGGTCGAAGCCGCTGGCGTCCGCCGTGCAGGGCACCCCGGCGACCAGCGCCATCTCGCCCAGCTCCAGCTCCGCGTGGCGCCGCTTGCTGCGCTGGAGCCACGCCCGTACTTCCGCTCCGGAGGCGGCCCGAATGAGCACATCGTGGAACGGCGCCCCGTCACCTTCCAGGACCACGCCCTCGCCACGCGCGTACCGGATATGGACCTCCGTGCGGGCCTCGGGAGCGCCCGCCTGGCCCGGCAGCGTCAGTTCCGTAACCGGCTGCTGGTCGAGTTCCAGGACAAGAACCTGGCCGAGACACCGGGTGCCGCCACCCTCCAGCACGACGTAGCTGCCTACCTGCAATTCCAGGCCGTGTAGCGAGGCCTGAAAAGAGAACCGGCGCCCGTCAACCGAGGTGGTGAGCGGCAGGACTGACGCTTCGAGATTCCGGCGCACCTCGCGGAACGTGTCCAGCTGCTGGCCGATATCAGACATGGTCACCTCGCGGAATCCGAAGGATGGCGGCTAGATCTCCGGTGTCACAGGTGGCTGAACCCGCTGGACTCGGCCTTTGACATGGATACGGTGACCGGGTGCTTGGAGAAGTGAGCTACGGCGTCGCGGAAGTCGTCGAGGAGCAGGGAGGCCATGTCCTGGCTGACGCCCAGCCGGACCAGGATGCGCTGCACAGGTATGTCAGCGGCCGTTCCGGTGAGGGTGTAGGCGGGTACCTGCCATCCTCCGGTGCGTAGCCGGTCGGCCAGATCGAACAGCGTGTAGCCAGGGTCTTCGCCCTCGATTATCCGCCAGGTGACCGTCGGGATGCCCGTTTCGGGGTTGCTGTCGCACAGCAGCTCGAACGGGCCAATTTTGACGATCTCGGCGGCGAGGTACTGGCCGACCGCGTAGGACGCGTCGTGGATGCGCTTGTAACCCTCAAAGCCGAGGCGCAGGAAGTTGTAGTACTGGGCGACGATCTGGCCGGCTGGGCGGGAGAAGTTGATCTGGAAGACCGGCATGTCACCCCCCAGGTAGTTGACGTGGAAGATCAGATCTTCGGGGAGCTCATCCCGGTCCCGCCACAGAACCCAGCCAACGCCGAGCGGCGCCAGACCGAACTTATGGCCGGAGGTACTGATCGACTTGACTCGCGGAAGGCGGAAGTCGAAGGCGACATCGGGAGCGCAGAACGGGGCCAGGAACGCACCGCTGGCCCCGTCCACGTGAATGGGGACATCAAGGCCGGTTTCGGCCTGGAGCTGGTCGAGGGCGCGGGACATGGCCTCCACCGGCTCGTATGCGCCGGTGTAGGTAACGCCCAGGGTGGGGACGACCATGATCGTGTTCTCGTCGACCCGTTCGAGCATGTCGGCTGGATCCATCATGTAATGGCCATGGGACATCGGGACCTCGCGCATTTCGATGTCCCAGTAGCGCGCGAACTTGTGCCATACCACCTGCACCGGGCCACACACCATGTTCGGCTTGTCGGCAGGCTTGCCTTCGGCCTGCCGCTTAGCCCGCCAGCGCCATTTGGCGGCCATCCCCGCCAGCATGCAGGCCTCCGAGGAGCCGATCGCCGACGCGCCGACGGTATTGGCGGCTTCGGGCGCATGCCACAGGTCAGCCAGCATGTGCACGCACCGCTGCTCGATCTCTGCGGTCTGGGGGTACTCGTCCTTGTCGATCATGTTCTTGTCGATCGACAGCGCCATCAGGGCGAAGATCTCGGGCTCGACCCACGTCTGGCAGAACGTGGCCAGGTTCTGGCGGGAGTTGCCGTCGAGCATCAGCTCGTCCGACACCACCTGGAACGCCTGCTTCGGCGGCGTCTCATCGGCGGGAAAGCGGTACTTCGGGACCGGCGCCGTCAGGTCGCGGCCGACGAACACACAGTCGTCCAGCTGCTGGCGGACGTTATCACGCTCATGCAAGGGCATGGTGGGCTCTCCTGCGTTGGGAGACACGGTGCCCCTCGGTTGGGAGACACGGTCTCCTCATGCTGGGGGCAGGGGCCCGATGATGTCATCATCCACGGGGGGTGAGCTGGTGCTGCTCCCGGACGTGGTCACTGGGTCGCTGACTTCCTCGGTGCGCTCGGGCAGCAGCAGGAGTGCCCCGGCGAAGAAGCACAGCGCACCGATCAGGGTGCCGAGGTTTGACCGCTCGGCGTTGCGCAGCTGGCCGGTCGCCGGGATGACGTAGCTGGCCACGGCGGACACGCCGAAGGCGACGGACCCGATCAGGTTGACCAGGGTGATCCACCACGACCAGTTGCGGGGGCGCCACGCGGTCCAGCCGTGACAGACCTCGAACCAGGCCAGCGCGCTGGCGACCAGGAAGCAGACCGAGCCGACGGCATCGGGCCGCCATACGTGCTGATCCGCGGCCTTGGTGCTGAGGTCCACCCGCAGCGCGTTTCCGGTGCTGACGTTGAAGAAAAGGGTCCCGGCCAGCTGCACGGCCGTGGCCCACCAGTCGATCCTGCGCGGCTGGAAGACGAAGAAGCGCCGACGGCCGGCCGCCGGCGCTTGCGGGCCGGCATCTACGGCTTCCCGGTAGGTGAGGAACCCGGCTGCGGTGAAGAACAGCGAGCCGATGAAGAAGGTCCCGGCGTCCCAGCGGGTCCCGACCGCGCTGGCGTAGCTGGGGACCGCGCCGAGCGCGAACACGAGCGATCCCACGGCGAACAGGACGGCGATCCACCAGCCCCGGGACCTGGGAGCCCACCAGGTCGACCCGGTAGCCGGGGCGCCTGGCGGGTGCTTGCGGTGGCGGCGGGATTCCCACCGGGCGACCGCGCCGTCTGGCCGCACGCGGTCGACGAAGGTGGCGAAGGGACCAATGTCGTCGTCACCCGCTCGGTTACGCCAGCTCACTCCCCGATTGTCGGCAGACGGTGAGCCAGCGTAACCACCCTCTGCGGAGGATTGACGCGCTACATCTGCACATGGCGACGGCCTGCGCCCGCTTACCGGGCCCACAGCGGGCGGCGGCTGTATTACACGTCCGGGCGATTGCTTCATTCCAGGGTCCCATATAGTCTCGAAATCATGGCAGATTACGACGTGCTCGCCGCGCATTATGATGCCGCAACGGGTGATTCTGCTAGCGAGACCGCTTTCATCGACAGAATTATCAAGCAGGAATGCGGCGGCCGGGCTGTGACGCTGCTCGAGGTGGCGTGCGGAACCGGCAGTATTACTGGCGGGCTCGCGGACAGGTACCAGGTGAGCGGCCTGGATATATCGGCGGCCATGCTGGCCGTCGCCCGTAAGAAACTGCCCGGGGGAACGCCTCTACACCTCGCCGATATGAGCAGCTTTGAGCTCGGGACGACGTTCGATGCTATCGCTTGCGTCTACCACGGCATCAACCACTTGCTCAGCTTCGCCCAATGGGAGAGCTTCTTTGACTGCGCTTACAGGCACCTGAACCCTGGTGGCGTGCTGATCTTTGACATCATGACCGGCCCTAGCCTCGAGCGGATGGCCAAAACCCGGCAAACCGTGCAGCAATTCGGCGATAACTATCTGCTGACAAAGGTGCGGGCGAGCGGCGAGATGCTCTTCGACTGGGAAACCGAGGTATATGAGCTGCAGCCAAGCGGCCAGTATCTTCTGCTCAAAGAGATCATGACGACGGCATGGTTCCCGGACGACAAGATCCGTGACGCGCTCCGTAAAAGATTTTCCGATGTAACAATTATCGACAGCGACGGAAGCGTTGCCGATGACGACAGCGAGAACCGGACCTGGTTCGTATGCACTAAATCCGGTAGCTGAGGCGGGTCAGGCGGAACCGGATCATGGACACGATGTACCTCCAGCACCTGCACACCGAGGGTCTGGAGCCTGGCCAGGAGTCGGTGCAGGGCGGTCTGATCCCGGAGGGGGCCATGGACGACAGTTTCGACCGGCTCCACCGAGGCGCTGAGCCGCTCGAAGTCAAGCAAGGCCTCGGGCGGGACGATCCCGACGACCCGGATCTCGTAGTGGGACGATGGCAACGCGGCCCCCAGCTTGTCGCGATGGGCAAGGGCTAAGACTCCACGCTCCCGTGCCCGGGCCTGCGGCGCACCATGCACCACGGGTGAATCTGGTGGCTGGGCTGGCGGTGGGCTGGGATCACCCGTACTGGGTGGGGCGGGGCAGGGCGGGGTTTGGTGGACTGGGGGCCGGTCTTAGTTACATGACAGAGAAAGAGGATGCGATGGCTGACCTGATCGCGATCGGGTATCCGGACGAGAGCACCGCCGAGGCGGCCGCTGATACGGCGCGGCAGCTGGCTAAGGACCTGATCATCGAGCCCGATGCGATCGCGGTGATCGAGCGGGACGCCAAGGGCGATTATCACGTGCACACCCATCATCACCTGGTGGGGCGAGGGGCGTCCTGGGGCATGTGGTGGGGACTGCTGTTCGGGGTGCTGTTCTTCATCCCCGTACTCGGGATCGCGATCGGAGCGGGGCTGGGGGCGCTGATGGGCAAGGTGACCAAGTCCGGGATCGACGCACAGTTCCAGGATCAGGTCCGCGGCATGCTCACACCGGGTACGTCGGCGCTGTTCCTGATGGTGGAGAAGGTGACCCCGGACAAGGCGGTAGAGGCGCTCAGCAAGTACGGCGGGACGGTGCTGAAGACCTCGCTGACCAAGGAAGGCGAGAAGGAACTGCAGGACGCCCTGCACGGCGACAGCGCCGCATAACTCGCTCAGCCGAGGCCCGGCCCGGGTCGGTGCTTGTCAGCACCGGCCCGGGCCCTCGTGTCTCCTGGCCTGATCGTCAGCTGACCAGCAGGTAGATACTCTTGCCGGCCAGCCAGCCGCCCAGCAGCAGCAGAACCAGGACGATGACCCGATCCTGGTGTGTGTCCAGCCACGTCCGCATCCGCTCGAGCCGGACGGTGGCCGCAGCCGGAGCAAACACCGCGTACAGCTCCAGGTACAGGAAACTGGCCGTGCCCAGCATGCAGAAGAGCACCAGCGTCACGTAGTCCCCGCCGGTGGACAGGCTGGCCTGGACGACTGTCGCAGCCCCTGCTGCGACCAGCGTCCAGGGCTGCAGGAATACCGCGACGCCGGCGGCGGCCCACAGCGAGAGCCGGTCCAGCCTGGCCATCCAGCCCGGCGGCTTGCGCGGGCGGCCCATCCGGCGGCGCTGCCGCTCGGCGAGCAGGATGAGCACCACCCCCAGGGCCAGCTTGACCGCGAGGGCGGCGGTCGACGGGCCGGTGCTGGGCTTGGGCGGATTATCCCCGGTCGTCAGGAGGACGGCGGCGATCACCACGACGAGGCAGGCCAGCCAGCCGAGGATGAACGCCAGGCCCTTCCAGATGCCCTTCTCGGCGCTCAGGATCAGGATGAAGGCTGTGAGAGGGAACGGCTCGAGAGCGATCGCGAGCCCGATGAGCATCAGGTCAAGTACCATGCTGCCTCCGTCGCCGGTCCACACTCATGGTCGACTCCCCCTTGTCCGGCGACCATCCGAGCGGCCGTCACCGAAGCGCCGGCCGCTCCGCCACAGCAGGCGCCAAGCGGCGGACAGCACCACCCACGATCCCGCGCCGGTCAGCTAGTTTGCATCATCCGGGCGGGATGATCCGGCGCCGGATGGGCACGGTTACGGTCGGAGGACGCGAAACGGCGGAAGTGGCGGCTAAAGGTGGGCCTGCCAAGCGATGACTGCTTGCAAAGGGGCATGCCGCAATGGCAACCGAAGGGAACGTGCCCGAACTGCCGACCGCTGCGCCACCTGACGGCGACGCTGCTGGCCAGCACACGCGTCCAGGGCCTCGCGACGGCGAGGCGCCCAGGCAGCGGCGGCACCTTTCGGCCCGGGTAGGGCAGTTCGTCAAGGCTGTCCGCGACAATGACCGCGCGGCCGTGGAAGAGGGGGTGCTGCGGCTAAGCCGTTCCCGGCGGTGGCTTGCTCCCCTCGCCTTCACGGTCGGCGCCTTGGCCATGCTGTTCGACGGAGTGAAGCTGCTGGTTACCAACTGGCGGCTGACCCTGATCCAGGTCCTGCCGGCGATGTGGGTCTGGGCCGCCATGTTTGACCTGAAGGTTCACGCGCTCCACGGGAAGTCATTCCATGTACTGACCGGTCCCATCCTGATACCGCTCGTCCTGGCCGTTGCCGCTATCACCGCGGCGAGTTTCTTCCTGAACGCCGTGTTCGCCTTTGCCATCGCGAGCGAGGGCCGGCCCGATATCCGGCCCGCGTTCGCCCAGGCCCGGTCACATCTGGCGGTCGTGCTGGCATGGGGCGTTACAGTGGGTATCGCCCTGGGCCTGGCGACCTTGGTAGTCACCCGGTGGGGGAAACCGTGGTTCGGCCTGTCGCTGGGCATCGTGGTCGCCGTGATGATGTTCTGCTATGTCGCTGTGCCAGCCCGGCTCGTCGGCGTGAGACCCAGCTATTCCAGACGCGACAAACTGGCGATGTCCGCGGTGGGCGGGGCGGTCGGGGGGATCGTGTGCACGCCTCCCTACGTCCTCGGCCGCGTCGGGTTGATCATGCTCGGGTCGCACACGCTCTTCATCCTCGGCTGTGTCCTGCTCGCCATCGGTGTGGCGTTGCAGGCGGGCGCCACCGGCGCGGTCAAGGCGGTCAAGGTGAGTGCCAAGCTCCTGTCCGGGAGCCGGCCGGCCCCAGGCGATGAGTCGGCGCCTGAAGAGGCAGCTGGCCCGGAGCTCGCCTAGGGTTCCTATCGTGGAGCGCCGTCGTCGGGCCTCATCTAGCGGTGAAGGCATCACCCTTGCCGGGTGATGCACCACCGCCCCACCCAGCCAGATGCTGAGAGTAGAGGTCCAGATCGGATCATCTGGCGGTCGTTCTCCGGCCGCCCGCTTGCTGGGGGCCGAAGCCGGTCGGCGGATCATGCGAAAGGGGCAAGAACCATGGCAATTGGGCCAGTGCAGCTGATCGTACTGGGATTCAGCCATCCCGACTTTCACGGCGAGGTCATCGCCGAACTCGAGCGGCTCCGCGAAACGGACACAATACGGGTAATCGACTCGCTGGCGGTCTACAAAGACGCCGACGGGGAGCTCGAGGTGGAGCACCTGTCCAACCTCTCGGAGCAGGAGGCGATCGAGTACGGCACCAAGATCGGCGCCCTGATCGGCCTGGGCATCGACGGCGAGGAAGGCCTCGAGGCCGGCGCCGCCGAGGGCGCCGAGGAGGTAGCCGAGGCGGGCGGCGTGCACGTGTTCACCGAGGAGGAGGGCTGGGATGTGCTGGAAGATATCCCGAACGACTCCGCGGCCGCGCTCGTCCTGATCGAACACCACTGGGCCGTGCCGCTGCGCGACGCCATCGTGCGCGCCGGCGGATTCCGCATCAGTGACGGCTTCATCAGCCCCCTTGACCTCGTGGAGATCGGGCTGGTCACGGCCGAAGAGGCCAAGGAACTGCACGAGCTGGAAACGGCCGCGGCGGCAAAGTGAGCTATGCCGACCGGCCTCGCGACCATCTGGAGGTATGAAATGTTCGGAGCACGCAGGGTAGCTAGGCGCACGGGACGGCGCACCGCCAGGCGCGTTTCCCGCCGCAGGTAACCGACCGGCAGGCGCCCGCCCGGGCGCCTGCCGGCAGCTCGTCCCTCATGCCCTCACCCGCCGCGGATGATTCCGTCCAGGCCACGTCAGCGCACAGTGAAGTAAGGGTGCTGGAGCCGGACGCTGGGTAAGGGGTAGGCCGATGACCGATGAGCCGACTGGCCTGGGCCCGCTGTCGGGGAGCCCACTGCGGGCCTCGAGCCCGCTGCGGACGCCGCGGGCGGCGGCGGTCGCCGGGATCGTCTTTTCAGTGTTCCTGGCCGCTGCCCTTGTGCTGCTCAGAATCTCCATCCCCGCTCATCCCGCCGTCCCAGGATCGTGGCTGACCGATTCGGGGCGCAGAACAGCGGTCGCGATCGCGTTGAACCTCATCCCGTTCGCCGGAATCGCGTTCCTATGGTTCGTGGGGGTGCTCAGGGACCGGATCGGGGCGCGCGAGGACCGCTTCTTCGCAACCGTATTCCTGGGCAGCGGCCTGACGTTCGTCGCTATGATCTTCGTGGCCGCGGCGGTCGGGGGCGCCCTGATCGCGGCCCAGACCTCAACACCGCTCGGTCCCGGCATCCTGGCGCTGGGCCGCACCATCAGCGGCAACCTGATAAACATCTACGCGATGCGGATGGCGGCCGTATTCACGCTGACCACCGTGACCATCGCGCGCCGCACCCAGATCGTGTCCAAGTGGCTCACCCTCGCCGGGCTCGTGTGCGCGCTGGTGCTCCTGGTCGGCGTCGGCTTCTCACCCTGGGTGGAGCTGCTGTTCCCAGCCTGGATCCTGGCCCTGAGCATCGATTTCCTCGCCGCCGGCCTGAGGCACCCCGCGCAGGCTTCAGCTAGCGAATAGCTTGGCTTTGGCGGCGGCGAATTCGTCGTCGGTCAGGACGCCTTGCTGATGCAAGGCGGCGAGCTGATTCAGCTGATCGACCATCGGTGACGTCGCGGGCGCGGCAGGAGCCGGTGCAGCCGCCGGAGCAGGCGCGTAGGCCTGCTGCTGCTCGACGTCGCTGATGCGCTGGTTCTGTTCGTCCTCTGCTTGAGCCTGCTGCTCTGCATTACGGCCCATGTGCCGACCGGCGGCGTATGCGCCACCGCCAACCACAGCCGCGCGCAACAACGGGCGTCGTCGCCTAAACATCACTGTCTCCTATCTGGCTGAGTCGCCACGGTCTTAGACGTCGTCCGGCAGGGACAGGCCAAGCGCCACCATGAGTTCAGGTGCGGCCGCCACTATCTTCGGCCCGCCGATCTGCGGCGCGATGGCGAACAGGACGCCGATGAGGTCTTCCGGGGTGACGCCAGCCTCCAGCGCGTTGCCTACCTGCCACATGTACGAGGCCGGAGGGGCATCCAGAGCGATGAGGGCAGCGACCTTGACCAGGGCGAAGCTGCGTGGATCCAGGCCGCTTTTGCGCTGGAGGTCGGCCCGCATCTCCAGGCTCTCGCCCAGGAGTTCTGGGTCGCCCAGGGCCAGCCCCGCCAGCATGGTCCTGGCAGCGTCGTCGACATCGGCCTTAATTGGCACGCTCATGATCAGAATCCTTCCGGTCGCGGTGGCAATGCAGGTGAAGGCAGCTGCACCATTCGTCCAAACGATCGCGGATTTTGGGGCGCGCCGCCTCACCCGCTGCGGATGTTTCTTCCCGGGCCCCCGTGCAGGCCGGTCACGGATAGTCCCGAATCACGCTCGGATGATGAGCCCGTTCCTCCGGTCACCACCAGCACCCCGGCGAGGCCGGTCCTCCTGCAACCCCCCGCGCCGGGTGAGAACCCAAATCCAGCCTGGCGCCACGAGCGGCCGGGCCGGGCATCGCTGCGCTCATGATCTTCGGGTGCAGTCGACCGCCCTCACTACCGGCGTCTCAGCTTCTCACGATGCCGATAACGCCGTCGGTGATGAGGAAGACGCCAACCACAGCGGACACGATCGCAAAGATCGCCGGGCCAGCATGTACCAGCCGATCTCTCAGGTCGGACAAGTGCGCCTCGGCCTTGCCGGGACGCCGGGCGAAGTACAAGAAGATCAGGCCGACGGTAGCCGTCGAGAGGAGGGCAAAGGCCAAGAAGGCGAAGACGACGATGAGGAACGCTGAATGGTGCCGCACGAGAACCACGGCAGCAGCGGCGGTAAGGGTCCACGGCTGCTCGAGGACCCCGACGGTGGCTGCTTCCCATGGATTGAGCTGCTTCAGGCGGGCAGTGAATCTTTTCTTGGTGACCCCTGAGCTGGTTTTGGGCCGATTGCGACGTGTCCATTGCCGCGCGGCAGCACAGGCGAGGGCGACACCGAGCAAAATCTCGATGACCTCCACGACGGTGCTGCCGTTCCCGTGTTGAGCGGCGCGGACTCCCCCGACCGCATAGCTCACGGCGAACACGATGATCAGCGAGACGCTCCAGCCGATCAAGAAGGCGGCCGCGTTGATGCGTGCCCTGGCCGTGGCGAGCAACAAGATGAACACGACGAGTGTGCTGGGAGAAACGCTGGCCAGCAGACCAAGCAGCCCTATGGTGATGACCAGGCTCATAAGGTATCCCGGTGCCCGGGCGGGGACGCCGCCGTCTGATGCCGTATCTGCGTCGGTGGGTCCATCGGCCCGGACCAGCAGGACAACGCAATAGCTGGGGCCAGGACGCCTGCCCGCTGGGCGGACTGCTGGAGGATGAGCATCACAGAGTGTTCCTATAGGTGGGCTGCTCCTAGGCATGTCCAGATCGTCAGGATTTGCCAGACTTGTCGACCTTGGTGAACAGGTCACCTTAGGCCGCGTAGGACGAAGGCAATGCCGACGGCGAGCACGGCGCCGGCGATGCAGACTCAGTAGCTGGTGAAGCCGGTCATGCGGCTAAACCGCTCAATCAATGGATCAAGGCTAGATCCGGCGGCGGCCGATCCTGCGTGGTGTGACGGCGGCGGCCACCACTGCGGTCCTCGCGACCGGTGCGGGGCCAGGTCTGACGGCGGCGGCCACGACGGCGGTCTTGGCGACCGGCGCGCGGATGACGCCGACCCTGCCGACGCGTGCTGCTCTGAGTGGCATTTTCAGGCTCCTACGGTCGCAGTTGCTTCGTCGGCCTCGATCGAGGCGATGATCGCCTGGATGGGTATCCGCCCGCCAGCGATCAGCTGGCCGCCCGAACGCCGCGCCGCTGACGCGAAGGGCGCGGCCCACAGGTTCTCCCAGATGAGCACCCCGGCGGTGCTTCCCGGCTCCATCGCCGCGGCGAGATGATCAACATCCTCCGCGGCCAGCAGCTCCGCCAGCTCGGTTTCGATCGCCTGCAGCTCTCCCAGCTCCTCGATGTCGGAGAGCTCTGTCGCCTCGACGGTCCCGTCCGCGTCCTTGGTGAGGATCAGCACATCGATCACGCGGATGGTGCCCGAGTCGACCAGCGCCCGCAGCTCTGCCGCCATCTCACCGGTGAAGCTGCTCGCTCCCGCCGGGAACTCCACTATCACGTAGTCCACGGGACCTAGTTCATCCAGGCATACCTCGGTCATCATCCATCCGTTCGCTGGCCCGGGCTCTGAGCGACCGCGATGCGGAGGTCTTGCGGGCATTCCTCAACCTAGGTGGACCGGGTCCCGGCCGCGTCACCCTGAGGGGATGAGTAACGGCGGAGGCGGTGCCGTCGCTACCGCCTCTGGCGGCCTTTTCATCCTTTGGGGGTGAACCTGCCGGGCGGGGCCTGTGGTGTGCTGAAGGCGGCCAGAGTTTCGCCACGTGATCCGGGAGGCACCGGATCACGTGATCAAAGGGGATGATTCAGGGTGCCTGACCGGGCAGGCTGCCGTTCGGGGACACTGCCGATTTCGGGGCCGCCGGGTGCGGGCTTATCGATGCCGGGACCCGGTGGCCACGCTGGTAGCCAGGCAGGGCCTGGCGACTTACGTCAAGGACAGCGACAACCAGCCACCCTCACCCTTACCATCCCGGCTCCGGCCCTGACCGCCCTCGCCCTGGGCAACCTGGACGCCGCCCGCAGCAACGGGCTCACCACCAGCGGCGACGAGAGCCAGCTAGCCGCACTGTCCTGCGTCCTGCTACCCGGATTTCAACATCATCGAACCCTGACCAGCGCCTGACTCCCTGGATCGGGCCCGGGCCTCACTCCGGCGCCGTAGACAAAGGTAATGCCCTCGACCCCAAGGGATCAGTTGATGGACCTCCGCTTGCCGGTCAGGCGAGACACGCTGCGCAAGGACGCTATAGCTGGCTTGGCCCTCGGTGTGGAAAGCGTTCCCGACGGCCTGGCTGCTGGCTTGCTCGCCGGGGTCAACCCTTTGTCGGGCCTGTACGCTTACCTGTTCGGCACGCTCGGCGGTTCGCTGTTCACCGGCTCGGCCTTTATGGCGGTGCAGGCCACCGGCGCCATGGCGATAATTATTGCCGATGTCCCCGCGGTCCACTCGGGCAATGACCAGGCGCAGGCATTGTTCACGCTGTCGATGCTGACCGGTGTGGTGATGCTGGCGGCCGGGTTCTTGCGGCTCGGGTCGATGCTGCGGTTCGTGTCGAACGCTGTGATGGCGGGATTCATCAGTGCTGTTGGCGTCAATATCGTGCTGGGCCAGCTGGCCAATCTCACTGGCTACAAAGCTGCGGGAGGTAACCGGGTCATCCGTGCCGTCAACACCGTTATCCATCCTGGCCAGCTCCACTGGCAGTCCCTCGCCGTGGGACTGGTGACGATCGCGCTGATACTGGCGCTTGAGCGCACCAGGCTCGGCCCGCTGGGACTGGTGCTCGCGGTCATTATCACTTCGGCTGTCACAGTGGCCTTGAGGTGGGACGGCGTCGCAACGGTCAACGACATCAGCACCATCCCGCGCTCGCTCCCGGTGCCCGCCGCGCCGATCATCCGGCTGGTACCGTCGCTGCTGGTCCCGGCGCTCTCGCTGGCGTTCGTCGGGCTGGTCCAGGGGGCCGGTGTCTCCGCGAGTTTCCCGAACCCGGACGGCCGCTACCCTGACGCGTCGCGTGACTTCATCGGCCAGGGCGCGGCCAACCTGATCGTGGGTGCGTTCCGGGGAATGCCGGTCGGCGGGTCGATGTCCGCCTCGTCGCTGAACAAGACCGCAGGTGCCCGGTCGCGCCTGGCCCTGGTGATCGCCAGCGCCGTGATGGCAGTGGTGATCCTGGCGTTTGCTGGCCTGGTCGGCTACATCGCCATGCCCGCCCTGGCAGGCTTGCTGATCCTGGTCGGCTGCCGGACCGTCAAGCCAGCCGACCTGGCGTCGGTATGGCGGACCGGTATTGTGCAGAGAGCGGTGCTGGGGACCACGTTCGCGCTCACCATGGTGATCCCGCTGCAGTACGCAGTGCTGGCCGGGGTAGGCGTGTCGGTGATCCTGCACGTAATCCGCCAGTCGAATCAGGTCACCATCAAGCGGTGGCGGCTCGACCCGGCCGGAGACCTCATCGAAACCAATCCGCCCGCTAGCCTCCCGGCCAGGGAAGTCGTCGCCCTCCAGCCGTACGGGAGCCTGTTCTTCGCCGCCGCGCCCGTGCTCAACGCCTGCCTCCCGGCCGTGACCGAGGACTCGCGCAGCGCCGTGGTGATCCTGCGACTGCGCGGGCGCACCGAACTGGGCACCACCATCATGGATGTGCTGGCCCGCTACGCCCGATCCCTCACCGCCACCGGCAGCAAGCTCGTTATCGTCTCAGCGAACCAGCGCATCCAAGAACAGCTCCGCGTCACCGGGGTCACCGGCCTGATCGGACCTGGGAATATCTACACCGGCGATGAGCGGATAGGCGCCACCCTCAAGCGCGCCTACGCAGACGCGGAGAAGTGGATAGAAAAAACTAGCTAGCTAGACCAAATGCTCTGCCGTGATCCGCGAGCTTTCCCCGCGGGCGCGCGCCCCTGCTGTCATCGTGCCCCACCCGACCGAGGCGCCGGACCGGTCCCCGCGAACCGCACATTGGGAACAGGCACCGGCCGTCGCGTGCGACAGCGGACTGCGCCTCGCTAGGCTAGCGGCCACTATCGTCGGTGCCGTAACTGCCGCCTCCAACCGCCCCCGGGCACCGGCGCCGCGACTCTTACCTAAGCGGGCCAGGCCTCACCAGGGCGCAGTGCCTCCGCCGCCGATGGCACCGGTCGTGGTCGAGGAGAGAAGAAGGTAGCTATGACTGAACCGTCTGGTATCGAGGTGACCAGGCCGCTCGCGGATCCGCGCGGATTCTGCTTGCTACTGGCTGCTGTGGGGCGCTTCTAATGCCGGGCATTCCGGGCGAGCAACCGCAGGAGCCGGGGCAAGGACGCCGTCACAGGCTCATGCGGGCGTTCTCCTCGCCGGACAGCTATGGCCTAGTGGTCTTTCTCATTGTCGTGACCTACGGTTTGTCGGCAGCCTTGACGGCGTCATGGGCGGCATCTTTGGTGCTGGCCGTACAGATCGCCACGGTGTGGGTGGCGTTGCGGGCGTCCCGGGCGCGCCGATCGGTCGGGGCGGTCGCCAACGCTGCGCTGGCGGCGGCGGCCCTGGCGGCGGCCGCGAACCTCTTCTTCCATGATCAGATCCACGGCGGCATTGTCGCTTCCTGGGTTAGCGGCCTGCTGTACCTGATCGCGCCAGTTTCGATCGTCCGCCACCTGGTGATCAGGCGAACCGTGGACAGCGAGACGGTCCTGGGAGCGATCGCGGCGTACCTGATGGCCGGAATGTTCTTCGCGTTCCTCTTCCATGCGCTGGGACTCAGTCAAACGCAGCCGCCGTTCTTCGGGTCCCAGGGCCCTGGTACGTTCTCGCAGGACCTGTTCTTCTCCTTCACCACGCTCACCACGACTGGGTACGGCAACCTTGTCCCCGCCGGGAACCCGGGCCAGACCTTCGCCGTGCTTGAGATGCTGATCGGTCAGCTGTTCCTGGTCACGGCGGTGGCTAAGGTCGTCAATGCCTGGCGACCGGGGCAGGGAAGAGGAGGACTGCGGGAGAACTCCGGCGACGAATGACGGCGGTCAACAGGCTGCAGGCGCTGACCCGGCTTCGCATACCGGCGCTCTAACTCGGCCACCGTTGCCACCGGGTAGCGGCTGCCGCGAGATCGTCGTCGGTGCTACCAGCACGCAGATCAAGGCACTGGCAGAGTAGATCAAGAAACCGATTTGATCCCCAGCCGACGCCCACCGCCGTCAAGCTGGAGCCGCTGGAGCTGCTGGAGCTGGGGCTGCTGGTTTGGCTGCGGCTTCGCGGGCCTGCTTGCGTCTGGCCAGGAAGTACTTGATGCCTTCCATGGTGAGGAAGGCGGTGACGACGGCGATCAGGATGGGTGCGGTCTGCAGCGCTCCTACCTGGGTCAGGAACGCGGCCATCAGTACCATCGAGAACGGCGCGGGGGCGAGCGCACCCGGGACGGCGGCGAGCAGGCAGG
Organism: Streptosporangiaceae bacterium; assembly: GCA_049284535.1. Taxonomy (GTDB): domain Bacteria; phylum Actinomycetota; class Actinomycetes; order Streptosporangiales; family Streptosporangiaceae; genus Palsa-504. The sequence goes on along the minus strand of JBAPYC010000015.1, from coordinate 4,625 downwards.
TGAACGCCAGTCCTAGCGGCACGCCCGGGATTACCTGGTGGACGAGGACCCCGGCCGTCCCGCCGATGAACAGCGACGGGAAGATGGGCCCGCCCACAAAGCCGCTGCCCTGGCTGACGGCGAAGGTGAGCATCTTCGCGATCAGCGTGGCGATGAGCAAGCCTAGGCCCAGGGTCCCGGCCTCGCTGAGCACAGTGTTGAGCTGATCGCTGCCCGAGAACATCGTCAGCGGCAGGGCCACGCCGGCGATCCCGAATACCACGCCGCCCAGCGTTGATTTCGCGATGGCCGGGACCTTCAGCCGTCCGAACAGCCCCGCGGCCGCCATCGTGAACCCGGCCAGCACCGTCACCACGACGGCCGCGAACAGGCCCAGGGGAATCCCCGCGAGCAGTTGCCAGTCGTGGAACGTGTACTTCGGCACCTTGTAGTCGTCCACGAAGACGGCGCCGGCGATGGCGAAGTAGATGCCGAACGAGACGCTCGATGCCACGATCTCCGCGGCCAGGGCCTTGGTGAGCCGCTGCCCACCCGGGCGGGCGACCTCCAGGATCAGCAGCACCACGATCACCGTGCTGGAGAACAGCCCGCCGTAGGCACCGGCGAAGCCAGCCAGGGTATTCACCTGGGAATCCTCATCGCTGAGCGCCCGGCGCTTGGCCATCCAGCTGCCCGCCCCGCCGCCCATCGTTCCTAGCGCCTTCTCCGGGCCCAGGCTGGCGCCCCCGATCAGCGACACCGCCGACACGGCCACGACCCCCGCCACCAGCCCCGGGTCGACATGCTCGGTCTTCAGGTCCTCGAACAGGCCGGGAACCTGCTCGGGCAGGCGGGTCAGGCGGCGCAGCAGGCCGACCGCAACACCGGCCGCCGCGGCGACCGCCACCCACCACCAGTGACCGCCGAACCAGCCCGGATGGGAATCGTCATACCACTTGCCCCCGAACTTGAGCACCCCGATGAAGACCAGGCCGGCGAACGCGCCGAACACCCCCAGCGCGACCGCATACCCCATCAGGACCCAGAACTCCCGCTTCTGGGTCACCGGCGGAGCCGCGGCCGCCCCGGGCGTGGCGCTCACCACGCGAACCTCGCCGGATCGGAACTCGCACCCCGCCACCGCCGCCAGCAGCAGACTGGACCATCCCGATCAGCTGGCTGGCACCTCCACCCGCCCCAGCCCGGCATGCCGCCTCCACCGCCCCCGGCAGGGTTCGAGATGGATGCAGTATGAGCAGCCACTAGGGGTTCCCGGCCTGCAACGGGTGGTGGGGCTCGTCAAACTCGCCCATCGGCGCGTGCTCCCCTCTCCTCATGCTTCGATGCTGGAGGCGCTTGCTGCCGAAGGCATCACCCGCTAGGGATGACCGCGCGCCGCCGGCCGATCCGCGTTGCGGCCGAACGCGCGGTCACCCTTGCGTCTGCCCGCTCCGATACTCCCGGGCTGCACCGGCGGCTCAGACGGGCCCGCAGCATGGCCAGCATTGGCTCTCACGTAATCGCCGCTGGCAGATCGGTTCCTATGGGGACCTAGTGGCCGTCACGTTGCCGTGCGCAGCGCTGCCTGGCACATTTCGGGCAGCGTGCCTTCGGCTACCTTCGCGGCCAGCCGCACACCGATGACCGCGAGCGCGAAACCGTACGCGGCGGCGCATGGCAGCATCACCCCGATCCGGATCGCGTCCGGCCCGTTCGCTGCCAGCACGGCACCGACGATCACCGGCGCGGCCAGCACCGCGGTGCCCACCAGGGTGAGGAGGCCGCCAAGGCGGTGGCCGCCGTAACCCGGCGCGGGCACGACCACAGGAGTGCCAGCCCGCTTGACCACCGGGTAGGGCAGCGCCGCGGTGAACAGGTCGCCCAGCCCCAGGGCGGCACCGATCCCGGCCAGGACGACCGGCGTCGCCTCGACTCCCATGCCGGGATCGCCGACCACGGCGGCCAGCGCGAAGCAGACCGCGACGACCAGCGGAGCCCCGATGACGCACAGCACGAGGTTCTGGCCCGAGAAGTAGGCACGCAGGTCGCGACTGCGGCCCAGCGCCGCCGCCTCGAGGACGAACGCCGGCCCGGTCAGCCCGGCCGAATTGGCGTGGAAGATGCCGACGAACGCGGTGCCGAAGACCGCGCTTGCGAGAATGACCGCGGGATGATGGTTGTGGCCGAAGACCGAGCTCGCGGAGACCGCGGCCGTTAGCACCGCGACGAGCGCCCAGTAAACGAGCGACAGCGGCTCGCGGCGCTGGTAGAGCCAGAACCTGGCGGCGACCGTGCCGCGCAGGCCCAGCCCGGCCAGCGGCAGCTTCGTGCCGCGGACCCGCGACGACTGCGTAGTCGTGTCGGCGGTAACCAGAGCCCGCCCGAGCGAGCGGACCCACAGCCAGACGAAGACGGCGATGACACCGGCCAGAACTCCCAGGCGGGCGAACGCCAAGCCGGGACGACCGTCCGAGGCATCCTGGATGGCGTGCGCGGCCAGGCCTGGCGGCAGCCAGCGCATCCACGAGTCGAAGCCGCTAAAGCTCGCGGCGGTGATCTTGCCCTCGCCGACTGCCTTCGGCACCACCTGAGTGAAGAACTCATACAACGCGAACAGCGGGATGATCATGAACGCGGCCAGGTCTCGGCCCCGGCGCGAGCGCAGCATGCTGGCCAGGGACGTCGTCACGAACCGGGACAGGGCGATGCAGAACAGAACCTGCAGCAGCACCGCGACCACCGCGACGATAACGCCGAACGCGCCGCTGGCCAGGCCGACCGTCACGCCGAGCAGGCCGATGACGTTGGCAAGCGGCCACAGACCGGTAAACGACGCCGCCAGCAAGCCGACCGCGAGCCCCCGCGTGCGGAACGGGTACAGCGCGAGCGTCGCGGGGTCGAGCGTGCTATCCACGCCGAAGACCATGATCGGCGCTATCAGCCAGCCGAAGGCGAACACGGTGAAGATGACCGAAGTGAGCTCCACCGACGTGCTCTTACCGCGGAACCCGGCCAGGACGAGGAAGGTGAAGATCGCGAGCAGCACGGCGAACACCGAGCTGATGATGAAGGAGATCTTCGCGGAATTGGACGAGCGCAGCGCGTTGACCAGCAGGCGCAGCTTCAGCTGGACGAGGAGCCGAGCCACGACAGCACCTCCTTGTCGGCCGCACGCGGTCCCACCAGATCGATGAAGGCCCGCTGCAGTGTCTTGCCACCGCGAACCTCGTCAATGGTGCCGGTCACCACGATCTTGCCCTTGTCGATGATCGATACGTGGTCGCAGACCTGCTCGACCAGTTCCATGACGTGACTGGAGAACAGCACCGTCGAGCCGGATCCGACGAACCGGGTCAGCAGCCGGCGGATCACATCCCCGGACACCGGGTCCACGCCCTCCAGCGGCTCGTCCAGGAACAACACCGGCGGGTTGTGGATCAGCGCGCAGCCGAGTGCGGCCTTCTTGCGCATGCCAGTCGAGTAGTCGGTGACCAGCCGCTTGGCGTCCCCGGCCAGGTCCAGTACGTCCAGCAGCTGAGCGGCTCGCGAGCGCGCCTGGTCGGCCGGCAGCCCCCGCAGCCGACCGGCGTACTCCAGCAGTTCCTCACCGCTCAGCCGGTCGAACAGCCTGGCCTCCGCGGGCACCACGCCGATGGCTGCCTTGGCCGCGGGCGGGTCCTGCCACACGTCAATTCCGCTGATCAGGATCTGCCCGCTGTCTGGCCGCAGCAGCCCGGTCATCATCGACAGCGACGTGGTTTTGCCCGCTCCGTTCGGCCCGACGAGCCCGGCCAGCGAACCTGCCGCGACCTCCAAGTCGATGCCGGCCACGGCTTCCTTCGCACCGAACCTCTTCCGCAGCGCGCGCACCACGATCGCCGCTCCGCCCGTCCTGGGCACTGCCCGTCCCGGGTAGCGGGGCAGCTCGGCGTCCGCGCCTTCTGGTGCGCTCATTTACTGCCTCCCTGCCCGCGCCGAGTGCGCCCGGCGCTCACGGCTACGTCATCATTCCAGGCGGTCGTCGTATCGGCCGCTCGTCATCCCCTACCCGCTACCTCTGTGACACCCGTTCCCCTTCCTCGCAAAAGTGATATCACAATGCTCGTGCAGCTTCACAGCCGGGATCTCAGCACGTCAAACTCGCAGCCTGGCGAGGATGGGTCGAAGCCGTGCTCGATCAGCCAGCGGGCCGCCTGCAGGCTTCGCAGCGACCACCACGCGCGGATCACGTCGAGGTCGACGCCGGTGCCATAGCCGGTGACGACGTCGCCAAGGTGCTCCTCGTGTCCGAGGGTCAGGATAGCGAGGTCGTGCAGGGCATCGCCCTGGCCCGCCTCGGACCAGTCGATCACGCCGGTGATCTTGTCACCGTCGGCGAACACGTGGGTGATCTGCAGGTCGCCGTGCGTGAACACCGGTGTCCACGGCCGGAGCGCAGCCTCGGCAACCCGGCGGTTGCGGGTGACCAGGTCGGCGGGAAGGACGTCGTTCGTGACGAGCCATTCGCATTCGCCGTCGAGCTCCGATGCGATCTCCTCGAGGCTCCGGCCGGGCCATGGCGGCAGCGGCGCGTCGTGCAGCATCCGTACGGCGGCACCCGCCGCGGCCCACGCCGCCGGCGGCGCGCTCGACGGCTCGCCGAGGCG
>JBAPYC010000014.1:0-5591 GCA_049284535.1 Streptosporangiaceae bacterium | reverse complement strand
GGAGGAAGGCGCCGGCCTGGGCGCGGCGCAGCCCCTGGGTCACCGGCCCGGCCAGGCCGGCCAGGTAGGCGGTCTCGTCCGGGCTGAACCGGGACGAGGCCCCGGCCCGCCACAGGTCCAGGAAGCTCCAGCAGCCGAACCGGTCCCGGAACACGACTGAGGCCACGTCGCCGATGTCGTAGCGGTGCAGCAGTCCGCGCCACAGCAGGCTCCGGGACGGATCTCCCCCGGTCACCTGCTGCAGCGTGGCGGCCGGCGGGCGGTCTAGCGCGGTCCACCGGTTGACCTCGGTGAGGTACTTGAGCCGGATCAATTCGGGAAGCTCGGGCAGGCACGGCACGTCCGCGAGCGGCGCGGCCCCCACGGAGGTGACCGGGTCGGTCAGCAGCCAGGCGTAGGCGTCGAAGGCAAGCACCTTGCCGATCTCGGCCAGCAGCTCCAGCCGCAGCGCCCTGTCATCAGTGGGGACATCGGTGGGAACATCGCTGGGGACATCGGTGGCGGCGTCGCAGATCCGCCCGATCCGCTCCAGCGAAGCCGCGGCGCTTGTCATACCGGGAGGATACGAAAACCCCAGGAAGTTGGGATGGGCGGCGCGCAGGCGGGCTCCTAGTGTGGCGTGCATGCCCACACTTCACATCGAGCACCCGGTGACCGACTTCGACGCCTGGCTGGCCGCCTTCGGGCGCTTCGCCGGGGTCCGCGAGCAGCACGGGGTCCGCGCGCAGCGCATCAGCCGGCCGGTGGACGATCCCCGTTACGTCGTCATCGACCTGGACTTTGACGCTGTGACCGCGGCCCAGTCCCTGCTGGGTTTCCTGCGGCACAACGTCTGGTCCTCGCCCCAGGGAGCGTCCGTTCTGGCCGGGACGCCGCAGGCCAGGATCCTGCAAACCGTCCCTACCGGCTGAAGGCCCAGTTGAGCAGGCGGGTGGCGTCGGTGCCGTTGACGGTGGTGCCGGCGCCCGAGCTGTCCAGGGTGACACCGATCAGCGAGCGGCCGTGCCTGGTCGCGGCGAACAGCAGGCAGTGCCCGGCGGCCAGGGTAAAGCCGGTCTTGATGCCGGTCGCGCCGGGATAGACGCCGAGCAGCGGGTCGAGGTTGTGCCAGGCGTAGCCGTGGTGGCCGGACCCGGCCGCGATCCGGTAGGTGCGCTTGCCCGCGATCGCCCGGAAGACTGACGACTTCATCGCGGCCTGGCCAAGCTTGAGCAGGCTGGCCGCGGTGGAGTACGTCGAGTACTCCCCCGGCCAGGGCAGCCCGTCGAAGTTGGCGAAGTGGGTCCGCGTCATGCCCAGCTTCTTCGCGGTGGCGTTCATCTTGTTGATGAAGCCGGTCAGGCCCGGGCCGTAGGCCTTGGCCAGCACGTAGGCGGCGTCGCAGCCCGACGGCAGCATCAGCGCGTACAGCAGCTGGCGAGCGGTGAGCTTATCCCCGGGAACTAGGCCGGCGCTGCTGGCGTCGTACTCGCTCAGGTAGGACAGCACCGAATACGGCACGGTGATCTTGCGGTTCAGGTGGCCCGCGTCGATCACGACCAGTGCCGTCATGACCTTGGTGATGCTGCCCATGGGCCGTTCGGTATTCAGCCCTCGCTTCCACAGCAGCTGCCCGGTGGCCGCGTTCTCGATCGCGGCCGACCGGGCGCTCACATAACCCGGCCCGCTGGACGCCGAGGCCGCCGGGGCCAGGGCCAGCGCGGCGCAGATGGCCAGGATGAGGGCGACGGCCAGCCCGGACGCGCGAACCTTGAGGCGGGCACGCACCACCTTCACACCCCCGTCGGGCCGGGCCGGTAACGGGCCAAGCTTCTCAGCTATAAACTGCCGCTGGCAATCGGCTCGGGCTATTCGCGGCGGCGGCTATTCATCGCCGCAGCCAGTGCCGGGCCAGGCGAACACCGGGCCGACCGCGCGCAGCCGCACCGCCGAGCCGGCCGTCCAGGCCGGCCCGCCGCCGGGGATGCGGACGACCAGGAGCGGGCTGGTGTCCTGCGGCTCGGGCTGGACGTGCAAGACGGCGTCGTGCCCGTGGTAGCCGTAGGAGGTTACGGAGGCGGAAAGACCTGACCCGTTCGGCTCTATTTCTATCTGCTCCGGGCGGATCAGCACCGTGACCTGGCCCGCCTGCGCGGTGACCGCGGGGTCGACGGGCAGTTCGCCGAGGAGCGTCTTGACCGTGCCGCCGGCCAGCACGCCGTCGAGCAGGTTGGCCTCGCCGATGAAGCGGGCCAGCCTGGCGTCGGCCGGCCGGCGGTACAGGTCCTCGGGGCTGGCGTACTGGGCGATCGTCCCGTCGCGCAGGGCCGCGACCCGGTCGGCGGTGGACAGAGCCTCATCCTGGTCGTGGGTCACCAGGATGGCCGTGGTGCCGGCCTGGCGGAAGATCTGCTGGACGTCGGCGCGGACGGTGGCCCGCAGGTGCGCGTCGAGCGAGGCGAACGGCTCGTCAAGCAGCACGACGGCCGGCTCGATGGCCAGGGCGCGGGCGAGCGCGACCCGCTGCTGCTGGCCACCAGACAGCTGGTGCGGGTACCGTCGGCCCAGGCCGCTCAGGCCCACGGCCTCCAGCAGGGCGCCGGCCTGGCCGCGGCGCTTGCGGGCGGGCAGCCCGAACACGACGTTGGCCTCGGCAGACAGGTGCGGGAACAGGCTGCCCTCCTGCGGCACGTAGCCGATGCGGCGGCGCTCCGGGGGGAGGTGAACGCCGGGGCCCTCGGCCAGGACGCCGCCGATCCTGATCGTGCCGGCGTCGGCCCGCTCGAACCCGGCCAGCAGCCGCAGCAACGTGGTCTTGCCGCTGCCGGACGGCCCGAGGATGGCCGTCAGCGACCCGGCCGGGACCTCCAGATCCACCCCAGTCAGGACCGGGTGATCGCCGAAGGCCTTGGCCAGGCCGGACACCGTGACTTGCCGCATGTGATCATCCTTGCCGTTGCGCCGGGCGGTCGAAGAAACGGCCCAGCACGTAGCTGGGCACCGCCGCCACGAGGATCATGACCAGGGCGAACGGTGCGGCCTGGCTGTAGGACAGGTTGGACTCATACGACCAGAACTGCGTGGCCAGCGTCTGTGCGCCGGTGGGGATGAGGAGCAAGGTGGCGGTCAGTTCGGTCACCACGGAGAGGAAGACCAGGCAGAACGCGGCGGCCAGGCCGGGAGCGGTCAGCCGGGCCGTCACCCGGAACAGCACCCGCAGCCGGGGCTGGCCCAGGGACCGGGCCACCTCGTCCAGGGCTACTGGGGCGCGGGCCAGTGAGGCCTTGACCCCGGTCAGCCCCAGCGGGAAGAACATGATCGCGTAGCAGGCGATCAGCAGCAGCGAGGTGCCGTAGCCGAACCCGGCCGTGTACTTCTCGGTGAAGTAGGACAGCGCGAACGCGACCACCACGCCGGGCATGCCCAGCACGAGGTAGGTGCTGCGCTCGAGCAGGTGCCGCAGGCGGCCGTCGTGCCGGATGGCCAGCAGGGCAACCGGGAAGGCCGCCAGGGTGGCCACGGCGCCCGCGGCCACGCCGTACAGGGCGGTGTGCCCGGCCGCGCTGAGCAGCGACACGTTGGCCCCGCCGGCCAGCGCCGGGGGCAGGCCGTCGGCCATCCAGTACAGCGTGGACGCGATGGGCAGGCCCAGCGCCAGCAGGACCAGGGCCGTGGCCGCGGCCAGGACCGGCCAGCGTGCCCAGCCCAGCCGGTGTGGCGGGCTGACGCGCTGGACCATCGGCCCGGACCGGGCCACCCGGCCTTTGTTCCTGCCCCGGCCGGCCCGCGCAAAGCCCTCGCCGGCCAGGACGAGCAGGCTGAGGAGCACCAGGACCAGGGACAGCGCGCATGAGGCGGCGAAACTGAAGCCGTTGAACTCGGCGAAGATCTCGGTGGTGAAGGTCTGGTAGCCGAGGATCTCGAACGCGCCGTACTCGGCCAGCAGGACCAGCGCTACCAGCAGGCAGCCGCCGGCGATGGCCCCGCGGGCCTGGCCGAGGGTGATCCGGACGAAGGTGCGCAGGCGGCCCGAGCCCAGGCTGCGCGCGACCTCCTCCTGCCCCGGGTCGGCGCCGCGCAGGCTGGCCGCCACCGGCAGGTACACCAGCGGGTACACGGCCAGGGTCATCACGATGACGGCGCCGAGGAAGCCATGCGCCCAATTCCACAGCGAATGCCAGCCGAAGCTGATCACGAAGTCCGGGATGGCCAGCGGGACGACGAAGAGCACGGCCCAGACCCGGCGGCAGTGCAGGTCGGTGCGCTCGACACACCAGGCGGCCGCGGTCCCGATGACCGCGCAGGCCACGGTCACCACCGCAGTGAGCCGGACCGTGTTCCACAGCAGCGTCCAGGTCAGCGGGCGGAAGATCAGGCGGCCAACCTCTGAGACCCCGGCGCCGCTCGCCTCGATGAGCAGGAAGACCAGGGGCAGGACCAGCACCACCGCGACCAGTCCGCTGACGGCCAGCAGGGCGACCGGGCGATGCCCGGACCCCGGACGCCGCTGACCCGGGATCACGGCGTTCGGAGGCAGTACGGCGTTCGGGGTAGTGGTCACAGCAGGCCCGCCTGGTGCAGCAGGGCGATGGCGGCCGAGCCGTCCCCGAGGTCGGCGATGGTGAGCGGGGTCGGCTGGAGCTGGTCGAACGGCGTCTGCGGAGCCGAGGTGGTCACCCCGGATCCGAGCGGGTACTCATAGCTCTGCTCGGTACCGGCGGCGCGGCCGATGATCTCCTCGCCCGGCTTGCTGACCAGGAAGGCCACGAACTTCTGCGCGGCGGCCTGGTGCTTGCTGGATTTCAGCACGGCCGCGCCGGAGACGTCGACCACATACCCGGGGTCGTGCGGGGCGAAGTGCGTAATCTGCGAGTGCATCGCGCCGGCGCCGACCTCGGCCTTGAGCCGGTACCAGTAATACTCGTTCAGCACGCCGAAGGCGGCCTGGCCGCGGTTCACCTCATCGACCAGCGTCTCGTTGTCGGGGTAGTTGTGGCTGGCGCCGTTGGCCTTGACGCCCTCGAGCCAGCTGAGCGTCCTGGCCTGGCCGTAGCTGCGGATGACCGAGGTGACGATGGGCTGGAAGTCGGTCTCGCCGGGGGCGATGGCGAGCTTGCCCCGGTACTTCGGGTTGGCGAGCTGCAAGATGCCTGCCGGCAGCTGGCTCGCGGAGATCAGCGACGGGTTGTAGACGATCACGCTGACCCGGGCAGACACCCCGACCCAGTCGCCCTGCGGCGAGTTATACCGGGACGGTGTGTCGGCCAGGGTGCTCGCGTCTACCGGGGCCAGCAGGCCCTTACCCTGGAGGAACTCCAAGGCGGGCGAGTTCTCGGTGTAGAAGACGTCGGCCGGGCTGTGCGAGCCCTGGACGGCGATCAGGTTGGCCAGCGTATCCTCGTCGGCGCTGCGGACGTTGACCGTGATCCCGGTCTGCTTCTCAAACGCGGTCACCAGCCCGTCCGCGGTCTGCTCATGCTGACCGCTGTACAAGGTGATCGACTGGCCGGTGGCCGGATGCCCGCCGGAGGTGGTCGAGGCCGTAGACGAACTGCAGGCCGCCAGCGCCCCGGTAGCGGCGAGCGCGGCGGCGGCCACGGTCATGGCGTGCC
>JBAPYC010000013.1:0-8507 GCA_049284535.1 Streptosporangiaceae bacterium | reverse complement strand
ACACCGGGTGCACACACCCGCGGCGGGCCGCGGCGGCCAGGCCGGACCGCAGCTGGCCATAGGACGCGGCCGTCTCGTCGTCCAGGTACGCGGCCAGGAACCCGTCGTCGTGGTCGGCCAGCACATCAGCCAGCCGGGTGGCGAAGGGCGCATCGCCCGCGCTGTAGGGGCTGAACACGGCGCGGCGGGTGCCGAGGCTCCGGACCGATCCCATCGAGACGATCTCCGGGGTCAGCTTCTCGCGGATCTCCGCCACCACCTGCTCGTCCCGGGCGCCGGCCCGGTCGATCTTGTTCACGAAGATGAGCGTCGGGAGGCCCAGGCGCCGCAGCGCCCGCATCAGCACCCGGGTCTGCGCCTGCACGCCCTCCACGGCGGAGATCACCAGCACCGCGCCGTCCAGCACGGCCAGGGTGCGCTCGACCTCCGCGATGAAATCCGGGTGGCCGGGGGTGTCGATCAGGTTCACCGTGCGGCCGCCGGCGGCGAACGAGACGACGGCGGATTTGATGGTGATCCCGCGCTGGCGCTCCAGCGCCATCGTGTCGGTCTGGGTGTTCCCGTCGTCGACGCGGCCGATGTCGTCGATGACCCCGGCGGCGAACAGCAGCCGCTCGGTCAGGCTGGTCTTACCGGCGTCTACGTGCGCCACGATCCCCAGGTTCAGCGTGCTCACTAAGCGTCATGTCCTTGGTTTGGGTCACCGGTCCTTTCTGGCTGGACATGGACGCTGCTCGCACGTCACCCTCCTGGAGGCTCGCTGATTTCCGGTGAGTTCAGCAGACCCGGCCTGGGAGGGCAACCGGTTTTACGGCCGGGCGGACCGGGTCAGCAGGCCGGCGACCAGCACTTCGAGTACCTCACGCAGGGTCGCGGTGAAGTCGGTCCGCATGACGGCCAGGGCGGGATCAGCCTCGTAGGCGGCGAGCAGGGCGGCCGACGGCTGGGCGTGCGCCCACAAGGCGCCGGCCACCAGGACCGCGCCGGCCGCGAGCCGCTCCGCGTCGCGGCGACCGAGCTCATCCAGGTAGCGGTGGATGAGGCGGCCCAGCCGGCTGACGTCGGCCAGGGCCGCCCGCTTGTAGGCGGCGGCGACCTGGGTGGAGACGTTCCGCTCGAGCACCGCGGCCTGCGCGCTGAGCAGGTCGCACAGCACCGGCCGGCCAGCCAGCGACGCGGCCAGCGCGGCGGCCAGATGGTCACCGCGCCGGGCCGGGGGAGCGGTGGCGTCGATCGCCCCGCCCAGGTCCGCCTCGAGGGCGGCCAGCCATTCCTGCCACGCCGAGTCCAGCAGTTCCAGCAGCACGGCCTCGCGGGATTCGAAGTAGCGGAGCACGTTGGACTTGGCCAGGCCCACCCGCCGGCTGAGCTCGTTGAGCGTGACCTCGGCGACCGGCATCTCGGCCAGCATCGCCGCGGCGGTGCCGAGGATCGCCCGGCGGCGTACTTCCCGCTGCTCCTCGCTGCGCGCCCGCTGGAACGTGGTCATGGCCACATTTTACATACCAGTGGTCCCTTGTGTACAGACCACCGGTCTGCTACGTTCGGTAAATAACAGACCGATGGTCTTTCAGAGGCCCGGAAGGAAGGTCCCATGTACACCGTCCCGGATCAGACTGGCCAGCGCGTCATCGTCACCGGCGCCAACAGCGGCACCGGCCAGGAGGCGGCCCGGCGGCTCGCCGAGGCGGGTGCCCACGTCATCATGGCCGTCCGCACGGTGGCCAAGGGCGACCAGGCCCGGGCCGGGATCCTGGCCCGCCACCCGGATGCCTCGCTCGAGGTACGCCGCGTCGACCTGGCCGACCTGGCGTCGGTCCGGGAGTTCAGCGACGGCCTCCTCGACGACGCCACCCCGGTCGACCTGCTCGTCAACAACGCCGGCGTGATGGCCCCGCCGGCCCGGATGACCACCGCCGACGGCTTCGAGCTGCAGTTCGGCAGCAACTTCCTCGGCCCGTTCGCGCTGACCATGCGGCTGCTGCCGCTGGTGCTCGCCGCCCCCGCGCCGCGGGTGGTCACCATGGCCAGCGGGGTGGCCAGCTACGGCCGGATCCGCTTCGACGACCCGCAATGGCAGCGCCGGTACCGGCCAAACCTGGCCTATGCCCAGTCCAAGCTGGCCGACCTCATGCTGACCCTGCACCTGGCCGATCTGGCCCGTCAGCGTGGCTGGAACCTGATAAGCAACGGCGCCCATCCGGGGTTCACCCGGACCAACCTGCAGACGGCCGGCGCCAGCCTGGGCCGCGACCGGCCGAAGCGGACCCCGTACAACAGCCTGCATATCCTGCCGTCGCAGCCGGTCGGGCCCGGCACCGAACCGCTGCTCTACGCGGCGACTAGTCCCGATGCCGTGAACGGGGGCTACTACGGCCCCAGCCGGTGGTTCGGGCTGGTCGGCCCAGTCACCGCCGTCCGGCTGCCGCGCCGGGCGCGCGACGCCGCTACCGCGGCCCGGCTGTGGGCCGAGGCCGAGCGGCTGACCGGCGTGAGCATGCCGGCGGCCGCCAGCGCCTGAGCCCGTGCCATTATCGGGAGCGGAGCCTGCGAAAGGGCGGGGCCGTGACGGCGGGGCAGCTGAGATCGCATCTGGAGACTTCCTACGGCGGCGGCACGATCAGCGGCCTGACCGAACTGGACGCGGGCGTGTACCGCGTCGCCCGCGCCGGCGGCCCGGACTGGGTACCTGGCCGCCGCTGAGCCGGTCTCCCGGCTCGGCGATCGCAGCGTGCTGGTCACCGGCTACGTGCCCGGCGTCCCGAGGGCCCAGCGGGCCGAGACCATCCGGCAGCTGGGCGGGTTCATCAGGCTCGGTGCCCTGCTCGGGCGGCTGCACACCTTGCCGGTGGCTGGCCTCGGCCGGCCGGGCGGAGCCTGGCACCACCTGGCCGAGGGGACACCAGCCGATGAGATCAGTGCCGCGGCGCGGCTGCTCGAGGATGCGGCAGACCGCGTCCCGGCAGCCGAACGGGCGGAGTTCGACCACCTCCGTGAGCAGGTGGCGTGCTTCGACGGCGCAGACGGGCCGCCCGAGGCGCTCATCCATCCCGACTTCGTGCTCGCCAACGTGGTCGCGACGGCCGAGCCTGCCATGGTGCTGGTGGACTGGACCGGAGCCGGGCCGACTCGGCGGTGGGCGGCTACCTGCGCCACGTCCAGCCCGAACCGGAGGAGCTGCGGCGGCTGCCGCAGGTCATCCGGGTCCGGCCGGGCGCAGCAGGCGTTTCGCACTGCTGCGGGGAAGCTCCGCTGACCGGTGACCGCCGCTAGCCGCCGGCGCTGAAGGTGAACATCTTCTCGGCGTCGATCCGCGCCGCGACCCCGTCGATCTGCTTCAGCCACACCTCGTACTGCGGGCCCTGCAGCGGCACGTAGTGGTCCAGCATGGCCTGGCGCAGTTCCGCCCCATCCGGGCCGTGCAGGTCGAACAGCTCGGCCCGGCCGTGCACGGTCACGGCGAGTTCCTCGCCCGGCAGGTGCGTGGCGCTGACCGCGGGCCGGGCGGCGAGGTGCCGCATCCGCACCGAGTCCCGGCCGGAGCTGAAGTAGAACGACCCGTGCAGGAAGTAGCCGTCTACCGGGCCTGCCAGCGGCCGCCCATCGGCGGTCACGGTGGCCGCCACGAGCAGCCGCATGCCGCGTAGCTTCTCGGTCAGCTGAGCGGCGGACAGGCGGCGTTCACTGGTGAGAATGCCGCTCAGATGGCGGCCCGCGGCGGCGGCGCTGCGGTCCAGGAGCTCTTGCAAACGGCCGAGTTCGGCTGGCGTCTCGAGCATGGGCCGATTACACCACGGGGCTACGACATCCAGTTCCCGGCTCGCGGTGCAGGCTGACCGGGGCCTCGGCCAGCCCCAGCCTGCGATGCGAGACGGGGTTGGCCGGGCTGGTCAGCCTGATCAGCCACGCGGCGGCCACGCTAGTCTCGACGGATGATCGCGGAGACGGACCTCAGCCTGGACGACGGCCGCACGCTGCACGTTTACGACACTGGTTCCAGTGACACGGGGCCTGGCAACGCGGGGCCGGGATCCCTCCCGGTGTTCTGGCATCACGGCTCGCCCAACACTGGCACGCCGCCCGAGCCGCTCTTCCCGGCCGCCGCCGAGCGGGGTATCCGCTGGGTGTCCTTTGACCGGCCGGGATACGCGGGTTCGACGCCACGGCCGGGCCGGGACATAGCCTCGGTGGCCGGCGACGTCGCGAGCGTGGCTGACGCGCTCGGCATCGGCCAGTTCGCGGTCATGGGCCACTCTGGCGGCGGGCCGCACGCGCTGGCCTGCGCCGCGCTGCTGCCGGACCGTGTCCTGGCCACGGTGGCGATGTCCTCGCCCGCCCCGTATGGCGCGGCCGGCCTGGACTGGAGCGCCGGCATGGCGCCGGCGCAGGCGGAGGAGATCCGTGCCACCGTCGCCGGCCGGGCGCCGCTGGAGCAGTATCTGGCCTCGCACGAGTTCGACCCGGACGTTTTCACTGCGGCCGACATGGCTGCCCTGATGGGAGACTGGGCCTGGCTGGCCCAGGTCGCGGGACTGGCCATGGCCGGCAGTCCGGACGGCTATCTGGACGACGCCATGGCGGGGGTGGCGCCGTGGGGATTCGCCGCTGAGCAGGTGAAGCCGCCGGTCCTGCTGGTCCACGGGGACGAGGACCAGATGGTGCCGAGCGCCCACAGCCGCTGGCTGGCCGCACACTGCCGGGACGCGGAGCTGTGGCTGCGCCCGGGCGACGGGCATGTCTCGGTGCTCGGCACCTCGGCCGGGGCCGCGCTGGACTGGCTCGCCGGCCGCAGCGGCTGACTACCCGGCCACGCCGCGCTGCTGGGGCGGCCGGCTGATCCGGGCAGCGAACAGGTCGCGGAGGCTGACTACCCCGTGGACCCGGCGTCCCTCCACCACCGGCAGGTGGCGGAAACCGTTCAGGAGCATGATCTGCGCCGCGTCCTCGACCGGCGTCTCCGGCGTGGCGGACTGCGGATCCTTGCTCATCCAGGCCGATACGGGCAGCGTGGTCAGATCTGATCCGGACGCGGCCGCCTTGAGTACGTCCCGCTCGGTGAGGATGCCAGCCAGGAAGGGACCCTGCATGACCAGGGCCGAACCTACTTTCTCGCGCACCATCGCGGCGGCGGCCTCGGCGACCGGGCTGTCCGGGCTGATCGAGACCATCCGCGCGTGCACCAGGTCGCCGACCGTGAGCGGCCGGCGAACGGTCTCAGCCACTTTCGCCGATCTCGAAAAGCTCGGAGTCGTCATGCGGAGCGGAGGGGCCGGCGAGTTCTTCGGAGAGCAGCCGCCACAGCGACCCCGCCCAGCCGGACAGCTGCGGCCACCGCATCCAGAACAGCTGGAGAGTCGTCTCGTCGAACTGGGAGTGCGCCTGCTCGGGTGATACCGAGCGGGTGAAGTCCTCGAGCTGGTGCATGATGTCGAGGAACCGGTCGGCGCTGCCATCCATTCGATCACCTCCAAGGTGAGCCGCGGGGTCGGCCAGGCCGAGATGGCCGGGCACCTCGCCAGACGCCAGGCGGGGAATCCATACCCACAAACCGTGCCGCGCAAGAGGCGACCGACGCCTATTTTTCCTCCTGGCGGGCGAAAGGTATAGACCCTCTGCCGGCCAGTTGTGACCGTCACCTGCGGAGCGGTTGACATTGCCGGGATCAGCGGTAAGTTTCTGCTCAGTCCAGCACCGGGCTCGCAAGCCGGACCGGCAGGCTCGCCAGGTCGGGTTACGTCATGACGGGGCGTCTGCAGCCAGCCGCACCAGGCGTGACGCCAGATCGACCGGGAGCCTGCGGCGGTTGTCCGGCTGGACGGGGGGTTGGGCCTGGAAAGGGCCCGGGCACCCAGTAGACAACGGAGGCCGGACCCGTGGCCAACGGGACGGATTCCGGTCCGAAGGCGCTGCCCGGGTTCTTTCCTTAACCGTTCTTCTCACCTGCCGGTCACGGTCAGGCACCATTGCGGTCGCTTGTTCGTTGTTTGCCAGAGCGTGTCCATCGGCGAGGGTGGTTTGCGAAAGTCAAGGCTCGCGCGGATATATCATGGCCTGCACTGTCCGTGACTAGCACCGCCTGTTAACCCATTTACAGCGATAGGCAGGGGTCGTGACCGAGCCAAAGCCATCCGCCGCGTCGCCGGCCGCCGGGCCGTCGTCCGGCCGCGTCGTCATCGTCATGCCGACCTACAACGAGCGGCAGAACCTGGAGTCCATCGCGGGCCGGGTCCGGACGGCGCTGCCCGCGGCGGATCTGCTGGTCGTCGACGACAATAGCCCGGACGGTACCGGTGACATCGCCGACAAGATGGCCGAGACCGACCCGCACGTGCAGGTGATGCACCGGACCGAGAAGGCGGGCCTGGGCAAGGCCTACATCGCAGGCTTCACCTGGGCCCTGGACCGGGGTTACGACGTGATCGTCGAGATGGACGCGGACGGTTCCCACCAGCCCGAGCACCTGCCCAGCCTGGTCGCGGCGCTCGACGGTGCCGACCTGGCGATCGGCTCACGCTGGATGCGCGGCGGCAAGGTGGTCAACTGGCCCAGGTCGCGTGAGGCGCTGTCCCGCGCAGCCAACGTCTATACCCAGATCATGCTGGGCCTGGGCGTCCGCGACGCCACCGCGGGATTTCGCGCCTACCGGGCCGATACGCTGCGGAAGATCAGCCTGAACCAGGTGGAGTCGACCGGGTACTGCTTCCAGATCGACCTGACGATCCGGGTGGCCCAGGCCGGGCTGAGGATCGTCGAGGTGCCTATCACCTTTGTGGAACGCGAGCACGGCGCCTCGAAGATGAGCAACGCCATCATCTTGGAGGCGTTCTGGCGGGTCGCACAGTGGGGGACCGCCCGCCGCCTCGGCCAGCTGAGGTCACGCGGGCGCAAGTAGCCGCCGGCCCCGAGGCCCTCTGGGTCAGCCCCGGGTTGCCGGGTGTACTGGCTTGTACTCAGGGCTAGCTGTACTGAGGGCTAGCTGTCCTCAGGCGCTGCGGCGGTGCGTCCGGCTGACGTCCGGGCCGCGGTCGGCACCGCGGCGCTCGCGGATGATCTCCAGGCGCTCGGCCAGGACCGCCTCGAGATCCTCGACGGTGCGGCGTTCCATCAGCATGTCCCAGTGACTGCGGGGCGGCTTGGCCTTCTTCGGCGACGGGGACTCTCCGGTGGCGGCGATAGCGATCGCGCCGCAGACACGGCACTCCCAGGAAGGGGGTAGTTCCGCCTCGGCGGCGAACGGCACGCTAAAATGGTGTCCGTTCGGGCAATCGAAGGCGACGTCCTGACGGGGTGCCAGGTCCGTGTTGCGGTCGTTTTCGTAGCTCGTCGCACCGAGCCGGGTGCCGCGAAGTGCGCGTTCGGCCATGCTTGCTGCCTCCCAGGCGGTCAGCGGTTTAATTCAGCAACGCTGAATACCCGGACAAGATTCCCCATGGCGGCGTTACCCAATCGTTTTTCGGCAGAAAGATCGCTGCTGCCGGCCTCACCACCGTGTTACACCGCTGTTTCGCGTCCTGCGCTTCAGCCGTCCCGGCGGGGATGCCACTGCCCGCGCTCAGCAAGGACGGCGCGGAGCGTCTCGATGTCGTCCGTCATGATCCCGTCCGCGCCAAGGTCCAGGAACCGGGTCATCGCGGCGCGGTCTTTGATGGTCCATACGTGCACGTCCAGGCCCAGGGTATGCGCCCGGCGGATGAAGGACGGCGTGACGATCCGGCCCGGCACCTGGGTGCAGTGTGCCCCGGCCTGGGCCAGGTGGCGGGCCAGCAGCTGGGCCGGTGTCCCGGTCCGGACGGCGGCGATCACCGACGGCGAGGTCGCCATGCACACCGCCCGGCCGAGCAGCCTGCGGAAGGCCCGCAGCCGGGCGCCGGAGAACGAGGTCACGCAGACCCGGTCCCAGGCACCGGTGCGGTCCAGCACCGCGGGCAGCAGCGGGATCCCCGCCTCGTCCTTCAGGTCGATGTTGAAGCGCGTGCCGGGCCAGGCGCCGAGCAGGTCCTCGACCAGCGGGATCGGCTCGGAACCAGCCACGCGCAGCGCGGCGACCTCGCGGTACGGCATCGCGCTGATCGGCCCGGCGGCACCCGTCAGCCGTTCCAGGCTGCGGTCGTGGAAGGCCATGAGCTTTCCGTCGGCGGTGGCCCGGACGTCGGTCTCCAGGTAGGTGTAGCCGAGCTTGACCGCGTGCTCGAACGCTTTCCAGGAATTCTCCGGGGCGTGCGCGGCGCCTCCGCGGTGCGCGAAGGCCAGCGGGTGCGGGCGGTCCAGGAACGGCACGTACACGTTAGCCGGTCCAGTGCCGGCGGCGGGCCTCCGCCATGGCAATGGCCGCCGCGACCGCGACGTTCAGCGAGCCGACCCGGCCGGACTGCGGGATATAGGCGACGGCGTCCGCGGCGGCCAGCAGGGCCGCGCTGCAGCCGCGGTCCTCGTTGCCGAAGGCCAGGCAGACCTCGCCGTCCAGCGGCGCGTCCGGCAGCGCCACCGCGCCGGTGGCCAGTTCCACC
>JBAPYC010000012.1:0-4640 GCA_049284535.1 Streptosporangiaceae bacterium | reverse complement strand
GTCCGGGGCGGCGTGCCGTCCGCGCCGGGCCTCGCTATCCTCGTCGGACTCGGCGTCCTGACCGGACCACGGCGGCTCTTCGGGCCAGGGGTCCTCGCGCCAGCCGCTCGGCGGCGTGGCGTCCCCGTCAGCGGGCCTCCCGCGCCCGGGCTCAGGCGTCATCGACCCAGCGTCGTGCGTCGGCCAGGTCATCGGGTTCCTCCGTCGGCTGCGGCGCGCTGGTGCCAGTCCCGACGCTACCCGGTGATTCTGCCTCCCCGGCGGCGACATGCGAGTCTCCCCGCAGCCACCGCCGGATCGCCCGGTACACCGACGTGAGCACGAGAATGCCGATCGCGGCGCCGATCAGGAGCAAAATGGCGCGGCCGTACCGGGTGGACTCCACCGTGATCGTGGCCGTCTTGACCGGCAGCGGGGTGCCCTGCACGGTAGTCAGGCTGATCTGGATCTGGGTCGGTCCCTGCGGGGCCGAGTTGACCGGTACCCGTACGGACACCGCGTCGCCGGGGGGGACCAGGACCTCGTCCTGGAACCGGCCGACACTCAGCTGGGACGGGCGGTCGGTGTTCGGGTTGTCCAGCACCGTGACTACTACCCGCACACGGACGGTGTCCCGGCTGAGGCCGTTCTGGATCGCCACCGGCACCGAGCCCTGGGAGCCGCCCATCGGCACCGTGGGCGAGGTGATGATCCGCACCTTCCTGACCGCGTCCGTCATGTACTGCGCCAGGCTGGCCAGCATGGCCTGGCCCTGCACGGTTCCGTTCCGGCGCCAGGCGGCCGACTCGGTGGCGGCCAGCGCCTCGTCCAGCGACTGCACGTAGCTGGGCGAGGGCTTGTAGAGCATGGCCTGGTACTGGTCGATCTGGCGGCCCAGCTGCGCGACCGGGGCCAGGTAGGCCGAACTCAGCTCGCCCGGGCTGTCCTTGCTGGTGGGCAGGGACTGGCGGGACTGGTTCGACCCGGTGTCCGGCGCGGCGGCCAAGCTGCTCAGCGTGGCCGGCTTCAGCCACGGTGCGCCGGTGGTCTCGCTGAGCAGGTCGTCGGCCAGCGCCTGGGACGGGCTCCAGTCCTGCGGTGGCGCCACCACCACGCTGCGGGCCGAGTCGGGAGCCTCGGCGGCGATCATCGCCGTCTCGGCCAGAAACTGCTGCTTGACGCCGAACTCGGTGGACGGCGACAGCGTGCCCGAGCTGGTGTCGCCGTCCGCGAGCACTCCGGTCAGCGTGCTGTCGGCCAGCAGCACCGTCATCGGCGTGCCCGCCTCGGTGTGAATGGAGGCGACCGCGTCATCGGGAGTGAAGACGCCGCCCGCCGACGGCGGCATCTGGCTGCTGGTGAGCACGACCGTGCTGACGTGCTCCGAGGTGGCCAGCCTGGTCAGCACGCTGAGGTCGGCGGTGCCCCCGGCCGGCCAGGCGATGGACTGGTCGGGCTGAGCGCCGAGCACGCTGCGGGCCACCTGGCCACCCAGGGTGTACGCGCTGGCCAGGTCGGCGGTCAGGCCCTGGTGCACCAGGGCGGTCGTGTCCACGTTGGCGTACGGGGTGATCACCGTCGGCTGGGCCGCCGTGGCCTGCTTGAGCCCGGACAGCCAGCGGGTCGCGGCAGGCAGCGCCCGCTCGGAGACGGCGCCGGTGCAGTTCGCCTCGCCGCCGACCTCGTAGGCTCCGGTCATGGTGCTCACGTCACCGAGCAGCGCCGGATCGACGACCCAGGTCAGGTCGGCACCGGGGTGGCTGGCCCCGGCGTCGAGCAGAGCTGAGAGCCGGCCATCCGGGCCCACGCTGGCGGCCAGGTCGTTGTTGGTCAGGGCGCTGCACACCTGCCGGTGCGGCTGGTCGATGAGCGGCCATGCCCAGGAGATACTCAGCGGGCGGGACAGGACACCGGAGTGCTGGCCCGGCCAGTACGGCAGCAGCGTCTGGGCCGAGCCCAGTACGTCACCGGAAAAGTCCTGCAGCTGGGCGGCTACCGGATAGACGCCAAACTCGGCCATGCCCACCGCGCTGACTCCGAACGAGGCACTCCAGGTGGCGGTCTGGCCCGGGGCCACGCTGGCCGGGAGCACGAACAGCTGGCCCACGGCTTCCAGGCTGGCGCCGCTGCCGTGGGCGAGGTAGCTGTCCATGCTGTCCCGGGCCGAGAACCGGGTAGGCGAGGTGAGCAGCTGCACCTCCAGGCCGGCCTGGGTCTGGCGGGTGCCGTTGGTGACCGTCCCCGTCAGCCTGACGGTGGTGTCCGGCCCGGCGACCTGCGGGGTCATGGCGGTGATCGTGACCGACACGCGACCCGGCGCCGCGGCGTCGGCCTGTGCCGCCGGAGCGGCCGCCAGGCCCACGGCCATGACGGCGGCCGGAATGGCGATCGCGCCGGTCAGCGCCGCTGCCCGGGACACGATCCGCCGCTTCACCTTCTCCGATAGCAAGCCGCGCACACCTGGAATGCTATTGCCGTTCGCGCGGCGACCGTGCTGCGGTTACTCTCGATGGCCGTGCCTATGACCAACGAACAGCGCCGCGCGGCGGCTGCGCTCCTGCGTGAGCAAGTACCCGCCGCGCAGGAGATTGGCGCCCTGTTCGCTCGTCACGGCCACGAGCTCGCGCTGGTCGGCGGGCCGGTCCGGGACGTTTTCCTGGGGCAGCGGCCAGGCGACCTCGACCTCACCACCGACGCTACGCCGGACCAGGTGCTGGCCATCATCAAGGGGTGGGCCGACAAGGTCTGGACGATCGGGATCGCCTTCGGCACCGTGGGGCTGCGCAAGGGCAGCTTGGTCCTGGAAATCACGACCTACCGCAGCGAGCAGTACGGGCTGGCCTCGCGCAAGCCCGACGTGCGGTACGGCGAGTCTTTGGAGGAGGACCTGAGCCGCCGGGACTTCACCATCAACGCCATGGCGGCCCGGCTGCCGGGGTATGAGATCGCCGACCCGTTCGGCGGCTTCGACGCGCTGCGGGACAAGGTGCTGCGCACGCCCGGGCCGCCCGAGCAGTCGTTCGGCGATGATCCGCTGCGTATCCTGCGCGCGGCCCGGTTCGCGGCCAGGCTCGGATTCCGGATCGCGGACGACGTGCGTGCGGCCATGACCGCGCAGGCGGGGCGGCTGGATATCGTGTCGGCCGAGCGGATCACCGCAGAGCTGACCAAGCTGATGATCACCCCCGACCCCGCGCTCGGCATCGACGTGCTGGTCCAGACCGGGGTGGCGGACCAGGTGCTGCCCGAGGTGTCCCGGCTCCGGATGGAGGCCGACGAGCATCACCGCCACAAGGACGTCTACCAGCACAGCCTGACCGTGCTGCGGCAGGCCATCGAGCTGGAACCGCGGTACGGGCTCGAGGGCGACCTGAGGGTCCGGCTGGCCGCGCTGCTGCACGACATCGGCAAGCCGCGGACCCGCGAGCTGCTGCCCGGCGGCCGGGTCGCCTTCCATCACCACGAGGTGGTGGGCGCCAAGATGACCAGGCGCCGGCTGACCGCGCTGCGCTTCCCGAAGGACGTGGTCGAGGACGTGTCCAGGCTGGTCGAGCTGCACCTGCGTTTCCACGGTTATGGCGAGGGCGAGTGGACCGACTCGGCCGTGCGCCGGTATGTGCGGGACGCGGGTCCGCTGCTGGACCGGCTGCACATCCTGACCCGGGCCGACTGCACCACCAGGAACCGGGCGAAGGCGCAGCGGCTGGCCCGGGCCTACGACGGCCTGGAGATGCGCATTGCCCAGCTGCGCGAGCAGGAGGAGCTTGATGCGATCCGGCCGGAACTGGACGGCAACGAGATCATGCGCATCCTGGGGCTGTCCCCGGGGCCGCTGGTAGGCAAGGCCCACAGCTTCCTGCTCGAGCTGCGCATCGCCGAAGGTGAGCTCGGCCTGCAGAAGGTGACTCAGGAGCTGCTGCGCTGGGCGCGGACCGAGGGCATCACGCCGCCACCGTCAGCACCCGGCCAGGACTGACGCCGGCCGGCGGCCAGCCAGTAGGCCACGGCGGTCACCGCGTATCCCACGGCCAGCACGGCGATCAGGACCGGGGCGTGGCCGTTGTCCGGCATCAGGGCCGCCCCGATGACGGCGCCGAGCGTGTACGTCACGTTGAACGTCACGTCATAGAAGGCGAACATCCGGCCCCGGTAGGCGTCGTCCACCTCTTGCTGCAAGATCGTGGTGGCGCAGATGGCGACCCCCTGGGTGGCCAGCCCGATGCAGAAGGCCATGACCAGGTAGGCGACCTGGCTGAAGGTCTCGCCCAGCGCGCCGGTCACGACGGCGCTGGCGGCCAGCAGCAGCGCGATGAAGGCCACCCGGGACAGCCGCCGGGTCACTGGCGGGGTGACCAGCGCCGCGCAGCCGTAGCCAATGGCGGACACGGTGACCAGAATGCCGAAGTGGCTTTCGGCCACGGTCACCCGCGACGGGTAGAAGTAGTTGCGGTAGAGCAGGATCGACATCAGGAACATGGCGCCGTACATCAGCCGGTTGCCGGCCGTGGCCCCAAGCGCCGCCGCCGGCCCGCGCCTGCGCATTACGTAACGGGCGCCGGCCGCCAGCCCGGCCAGGACCGAGGCGAGCTCGCCGGACAGCCGGACCGCCGACGCGCCGGGTTCGCGGACCGGGCCGAGCAGATCCCGGCCCATGGTCGCGG
>JBAPYC010000011.1:0-2521 GCA_049284535.1 Streptosporangiaceae bacterium | reverse complement strand
CCCCGGCAGGTGCTCGCCCCGATCGCGCCCGGCCTGGTCGTGCCGGTGGGGGTGGGCAAGATCGAGCCGATGCATCCCGGCTCGGTGCACCGCGTCGACGCGCGGGCCGGCGTCATCGCCGTGGACGGCGAGCGCGAGCTCACCTTCGGGCCAGGCCATCAGCCCACTGTCCGGCTCCGCCTGGACGGGCCGCGCTGCGTCGACGTAACCGCCGTGCTGGCCGCCAGCGCCCGTCTCGGGCTGCTCCGGCGCACGCGCCCATAAACCACCCACCCGTGCAGGCACTGACCGTCAAGGAGGACTACATGACCGACACGGTGGAACGGAAGGCCCTGACCAGGGAACATCTGCTGGATGCTTACCGGGCGATGCGGACCATCCGCGAATTCGAGGAACGCGTGCACGCGGAGTTCGCGACCGGCGAGATCCCGGGTTTCGTGCACCTGTACGCGGGCGAGGAGGCGTCGGCGGTCGGCGTCTGCAGCAACCTCGATGACCGCGACACCATCGCCAGCACCCACCGCGGCCACGGCCACTGCATCGCCCGGAGCGTCGACGTGGGCGAGATGATGGCCGAGATCTACGGTCGCAGGACCGGCAGCTGCCACGGCAAGGGCGGCTCCATGCACATCGCCGACCTGTCCAAGGGCATGCTCGGGGCCAACGGCATCGTGGGCGGCGGGCCGCCGCTGATCTGCGGGACGGCTCTGGCCGCGAAGATCAAGGGCACCGGCGGCGTCAGCGTCGCGTTCTTCGGCGACGGCGGCAGCAACCAGGGAACCACGCTGGAGTCGATGAACCTGGCGTCGGTCTGGAACCTGCCGGCCGTCTTCGTGGCCGAGAACAACGGGTACGCCGAGACCACCTCCAGCACCTGGTCGGTGGCCAGCGACAACATCGCCGACCGGGCGGCCGGCTTCGGCATGCCGGGCATCGTCGTGGACGGCTTCGACTTCTTCGCGGCGCACGAGGCGGCCAGCGAGGCCGTAGCCCGCGCCCGGGACGGCGGCGGGCCCACCCTCATCGAGATGAAGTTCACCCGGTACTTCGGCCACTTCGAAGGCGACCAGCAGACCTACCGGGCCGATGAGGTCGAGCGCGCCCGCGCCGACCTGGACTGCCTCAAGCGGTTCGCGGACCGGGTGACCGAGACCGGCGAGCTGGACCGGGCCGACCTCGACGCGGTGGATGCCGAGGTCGCCACGCTGATCGACAAGGCGGTCGCCGACGCCAAGGCCGCGCCCCTGCCGACCGAGGCCGACCTGCTCACCGACGTCTACGTGCGCTACTGAGGAGGAGGCTGGCCATGGCACGCAGCATCACATACCGCGAGGCCCTGAACGAGGCGCTGGCGCAGGAGATGGAGCGCGATCAGAGCGTCATCGTCATGGGTGAGGACAACGCCGGCGGCGCGGGAGCGCCCGGCGAGGACGACGCCTGGGGCGGCGTGCTCGGCGTGACCAAGGGGCTCTACCACAAGTTCCCGGGCCGGGTGCTGGACACCCCCATCTCCGAGTCCGCCTTCATCGGCGCCGCCATCGGGGCGGCCACGGCGGGCCTGCGCCCGGTGGCCGAGCTCATGTTCGTCGACTTCATGGGTGTCTGCTTCGACCAGATCTACAACCAGGCCGCCAAGTTCCGGTACATGTTCGGCGGCAAGGCGGTCACCCCGGTGGTCATCCGCACCATGTACGGGGCCGGGCTGCGCGCCGCCGCGCAGCACTCCCAGTGCCTGTACCCGGTGTTCACGCACATCCCCGGCCTGAAGGTCGTGGTCCCGTCCACCCCGTATGACGCCAAGGGCCTGCTGATCCAGGCCATCCGGGACAACGACCCGGTGATCTTCTTCGAGCACAAGATGCTGTACGACACGTCCGGCCCGGTGCCCGAGGAGAGTTACGCGCTGCCGTTCGGTGAGGCCAACGTGGTCCGCGAGGGCGGCGACGTCACCATCGTCACCCTGGGCCGGATGGTGCACACGTCGCTGGAGGCGGCCAGCCAGCTGGCCGGCGACGGGGTGCAGTGCGAGGTCGTCGACCTGCGCACCACCAGCCCGCTGGACGAGGACACCGTGCTGGAGAGCGTGGAAGGCACCGGCCGGCTGGTCGTGGTGGACGAGGCGCACCCGCGCTGCTCGATCGCCACCGACATCTCGGCGCTGGCCGCGCGCAAGGCGTTCGGCGCGCTGCAGGCCCCGATCGAGATGGTGACGGCGCCGCACACCCCGGTGCCGTTCTCCAGTGCCCTGGAGGACCTCTACATCCCCGATGCCCAGCGCATCGTGAACGCGGTCAAGACGGTGACCGGGTGGACGCGATGACCGACGACCGGATCGTCCCGGTGACCATGCCGAAGTGGGGTCTGTCCATGCGGCTCGGCAAGATCACCGCCTGGGCCGTGGCCGAGGGGGACGACGTCGGTGCGGGCGACGACCTGGCCGACGTCGAGACCGACAAGATCACCGGCACGCTGGAGGCGTCCCAGGCCGGGACGGTCCGCCGGATCGTCGCCCAGGTGGGGG
>JBAPYC010000010.1:0-5857 GCA_049284535.1 Streptosporangiaceae bacterium | reverse complement strand
GCCCCGCCCAGCCGGCTGATCCCCATGGCCGCCCCGCCGCTGGCAGCGGATAGCGCCCGCCCGTCGAGCACGTCCTCGACCGTGTGGCTGACCCGCGGGCGGATCAGCCGGACCTCGGCCCCGGGCTCGGGGCCGGTGATGAGCTCGGTGTACAGCGGGCAGCGCTCGGTCAGCTCCTCGTGCGTGCCCGAGTCGACCACCCGGCCGTCGTCCAGCACCACGATCCGGTCGGCCAGGTTCAGCGTGGACCGGCGGTGCGCGATGATCAGCGTGGTGCGGCCGCGCATGACCTCGCGCAGCGCGGCGTGGATCTCCGCCTCCAGGCGCGGGTCGATGGCCGAGGTGGCGTCGTCCAGCACCAGCAGCCGGGGATCGGTGACCAGCGCCCGGGCCAGCGCGACCCGCTGCCGCTGGCCGCCGGACAGGGTCAGGCCCTGCTCGCCCACCACCGTGTCGTAGCCGGCCGGCAGCCGGACGATGAACTCGTGCGCCTGAGCTGCCTGGGCCGCCGCGATGACCTGCTCTTCGGTGGCGTCCGGCCGGCCGTAGGCGATGTTGGCCCGGACCGTGTCGGAGAACAGGAAGCTGTCCTCCATGACCAGCCCGATGGCGTCGCGCAGCGAGTCGCGCGTCACGTCCCTGACGTCGTGCCCGCCGACGCGGACCGAACCGCCCTGCGGGTCGTAGAACCGGCTCAGCAGCTGGGCGATGGTGGACTTGCCCGAGCCAGAGGCACCGACCACGGCGACCGTCTCGCCCGGCTCGACGTGCAGCGACAGGCCGCGCAGCACCTGCTGGGACGGCACATACCCAAAGGTCACGTTGTCGAAGCTGATACCCGCGGCATCCCGCGGCAGGTCGGCGGCGCCTGGCTTGTCGGTGATGACCGGGCGGGAGTCGATCACCTCGAAGACCCGGACGACGCTGGCCCGCGCTTCCTGCCCGATGGTGATCATCATGGTCAGCGTGCGGACCGGGCCGGCCATCTGGGCCAGGTAGGCGGAGAAGGCGAGGAACGTGCCCAGCGTGATCGAGCCGTGGATGGCCAGCCAGCCGCCGAGCGCGAGGACGCCCACCATGCCGAGCGAAGGGATGGCGGTCAGCGCGGGGTTGTACCGGGCCGTCAGCCTGATCATCCGCAGCCGGGACCCGAACAGGCCGGCGCTGGCCGCCTCCAGCCGCTCCTGCTCCTGCTCTTCCTGGCCGAACCCCTTGACCACCCGCACCCCGCCGATGGACTCATCCACGATGCCGGCCACGTCGCCGGACTGCTGCTGCGCGTGCCAGCTGGCCGGGAACAGCCGTCGCCGGGACGCCAGCGCGATCAGCCACAAGGCCGGCGCGACCGCCACTGTCACCAGGGTCAGCACCGGGGACAGCACCACCATGATGACGATGGACACGACGAACAGCGCCAGGTTGCCGAGCGTGATGGGGACCATGGACAGGATGCTCTGCACCATGTTCAGGTCGGTGATGGAACGGCCCACGAGCTGGCCGGTATGGATCTCGTCCTGGCGCTCGCCGTCGAGCCGGGACAGCGCGCCGAACAGCTCAGTGCGCAGGTCGTACTGGACGTCCAGGGAGAGCTTGCCGCCATGGTAGCGGCGCCAGTAGATGCCGGCGAAGTTCACCGCGGCCATGAGGATGAGCAAAGCGGCCAGCGGCCAGATCGACTCGCGCCGCTGCACGATCACGTTGTCGATGATCTGCCGCTGCACCAGCGGGATGGCCGCGGTCGCGACCGTCGCCACCAGGGCGCCGCCCAGGGAAATCAGGACCGTCCGCTTGTAGCGCCAGCAGTAGCCCCATATCCGCCTGAGCCACCCGTTCCCCGAGGTCCCGGCCGTTTTCCCTGTCCTGGATGACAGCGTCATTGCCGTGATCTGCTCCATCCCGCCGCTCGTCCCCGCTGCTAATCCCGCCAGAAGAGGGTAACGCCCGGGACGGAAATTTCATTTCCCGAGCTAACCATCTGGCGGGCGCGCGCAGAAGCGGAAGGATGTGAGCTGACCGCTCCGAGCCGCGGTCAGCGACCGCTTGCGGCCGGGGTCAGCGGTACGGGTCTCCCGTGGTCCGCGTCGGCGGGTAGGCCGGCGGCTGCTGGTATCCGCTGCTGACCACGCGGCGCCGTCCGGCGCGCATGGATACCCCGCTGACCAGCGATCCGATGGCGATGCCGAGGATCAGGTTGACCAGGCCCGTGGCCACCTTCTGGGACAGCGGCGCGGTGGTGCTGAACGGGAACACCACGGCCACCACGGTGGCCAGCCCGATGATCCAGCCGAAGAACACCCGCGGCCGGGGGGTCGAGATCAGCAGCAGGTACATGAGCCCGGTCGCGACCAGCGCGCAGGCGACCGCCGAGAAGACGTAACCCACCGTGGAAGCGTCGCCCCACGCACCGTCCTGACGCGGCGACAGGATGGGGATCTTGAACAGCCAGCGGCACACCAGGATGCCGACCAGCGCAATCAGGCCCGCGACGACCGCGGTCGCCACTCCGCCCGAAAATAGTGCTCGCGCGTCGACCCGGCGCGGGCTCTGCGCCGGAGGCTCCGGCCCGGGACCCTGGTTGCGCATGGGTATAGTCATCGCCCCGCCCTTAGATTGACCAGCGACCGTCTTCAAGAAAGAGTAACCCTCCCACAGCGCTCCGAAACGCGTCTATACGTCCCGGCCGGCTGGCTAAACTCTTGTTTGAACATTCAATAGTTAGGAGACTGCCCGTGCCCAAGCTCGTCCTGCAGGTCATCATCGGCAGCACCCGTCCGGGCCGGGTGGGGTCGGCCGTGGCCGACTGGATCATCGACCGGGCCCGGACCAGCGATGACTTCGACGTCGAGGTCGCCGATCTGGCCGAACTGAACCTGCCGATCTTCGACGAGCCGGACCACCCGCGGCTGCGGCGGTACGTGAACCAGCACACCAAGGACTGGAGCGCCGTGGTCGACCGGTCCGACGCATTCATCTTCGTGATCCCCGAGTACAACTACGGCATCAACGCCGCCACCAAGAACGCCATCGACTACCTGCACCACGAATGGGCTAACAAGCCCGCGGGCATCGTCAGCTACGGCGGCGTGGCGGCCGGCACCCGGGCCGCGCAGATGCTCAAGCAGGTCATGTCGGCGCTCAAGCTGGTGCCGGTGACCGACTCGGTGAACATCCCGTTCGTGGCCGAGAAGCTGGACGACGAGGGCCGGCTCAAGCCCAACGAGATCATGGAGCAGGCCACCTCCGCCATGCTCGCCGAGCTGGCCCGCTGGGCGCAGGCCCTGCGGGCCCTGCGCACCAGCTAGCACCGCGCGTCCTGCGCACCAACTAGGTGATGGTCACCAGCACCGTCGGGTAGCCGCTGGCGCCGTTCGGTTCGGGCGGGGCCTGGTCGATCGTCTGGGTGTACCCGGTCTTGTCCGTGGCCCGGGCCTCGATCACGTGGTGCCCGGGGGTGGCGGCCCAGTCCCACACCCACTGCTGCCAGGTGTCCAGGCCGGGCACGGCGGCCAGCCGGGCCTCCTGCCACGGCCCGCGGTCGACCCGCACGTGCACGGCGTCGATGCCCTTGTGCTGGGCCCAGGCCACCCCGGCCACCGCCACCGTCCCCGCGCCCAGGTTCTGCCCGGTCGGCACGTCGATGCGGCACTCGGTCTTGATCGGTGCCTGCTGGGACCAGCCGCGCTGGGCCCAGTAGGCGTAGTTGCCGGCGAACGTGGTCACGTTGATGTCGGTCACCCACTTGGTCGCCGACACGTACCCGTACAGCCCGGGTACGACCATCCGGGCCGGGAAGCCGTGCGCGACCGGCAGCGACTGGCCGTTCATGGCCACCGCGAGCAGGGCGTCCCGGCCGTCCATCACGGTCTGGACCGGCGTGCCCGAGGTGAACCCGTCAACCGAGGTACACATCAGCTGGTCCGCGCCGGCCTTGATCCCGGCCTGTCTCAGCACCGCGGACAGGCTGGCGCCCAGCCACTTGGCGTTGCCGATGTAGGGGCCCTGGACCGGGTCGGACACGCAGCACAAGGTGATGTAATCCTCGATCAGCGGGCGGTGCAGCAGGTCGTCGAAGGTGAGCGTGATCTCGCGCTCCACCATGCCGTGGATCCGCAGCTGCCAGCTGGACGGATCGACCTGCGGCAGGACGATGGCCGTATCCACCCGGTAGAAGCTCGTGTTGGACGTGACAAACGGCGAGATGCCGGGCACCGGCAGGTTGACGCCGGGTGGCAGGCTCTCCGTGGACACCGGCCTGGGCAGCCGCAGGTTCCGCTGCGCGCTGGTCACGCTGCTGCGCTCGGTCAGCACCCGCCCGGCAAGTCCCGCCCCGGCCGCGATGCCCACGGTCGCCGCGCTCGCGGCCAGGAAGCTCCGCCGTGGCTGGACCAGCACGCCCCTGTCAGCGCTGGCCAGCTCACCGGCGTCATTGCCAGCGCCGTCGCCGTCCGCGGCCGGCTCGTCATCGGTGAGGGCGGCCGTCACCGGGTCGTCCAGCCAGGCCGGCGGGTACCGGACGGGGAGCGGCCTGGCCAGCGGGATGAGGAACCGCAGCACCGCCGCTGCCGCCGCCACTGCGGCCAGCGTCGGCAGCAGGCTGGCGAAGCTCGCGTCCGGACGGGTCGCCGCGGCGGTCAGCCCGATGACCGCGAAGACGGCGAGCCCGGCCATGCCGTAGGCGAGCCGCCGGGTGGCCAGCGCGCCGATCACGGCCGCGAACACGGCCAGCACCACCACGATCCCGCTGACCAGGACAAGCTTGTCGTCGGAGCCGAACTCGGTGATAGCGAAGTTCTTCAGCCACGGCGGGGTGAAGTCGATCTGCAGCTCGCCCACGGCCACCACCGGTGATCCGCTGGCGCCGGTCAGCCCCGCGACGAACTGTCCCACGCCCAGCGCGGTGCCCGCGGCCAGCACTCCGGCCACCGCACCTCGCCCGGTCCCCAGCATCCTCATGTCCTTTATTCGGCGCGGCGGCGGCGCGGGTTTGGCCTCAAGAGCAATATTCGCGGCCGCGGCGCCCGCAGATCCCCAAACCGCGGCGCTGCCTGCTACGAATACCAGGTGTGAGAGGTGCTGATTCGGGGGGGCGGCCTCCCGAGACCCCCCGCTCCTGGGGGAATGCCATCCCCCCGGAGCCCGCTGGCCCAGGCAAGCCTGGGTCTTCCGGGCTCAGCCCGCTGAGCCCGGAAGACCTCGGCGAGCTGATCGGGCGGGTGGCCCGGGGCGACGTGGCGGCCTTCGACGCGCTCTATGACCAGGTGGCCGAGTCGGTCTTCGGCATCGTCCGCCGGGTGGTCCGGGATCCGGCCCAGTCCGAGGAGGTCACCCAGGAGGTGCTGCTGGAGGTGTGGCGCGGCGCGGGCAAGTTTGACGCCGGCCGCGGCACCGCCGTGGCCTGGGTCGCGACCCTCGCGCACCGCCGGGCCGTGGACCGGGTCCGGTCCGCGCAGCGGGAATCGGAGCGGGAACGGCGTACCGCCTCAGCAGACGTCCCGTACGACGAGGTGGCCGAGGCCGTCGAGTCGAGCCTGGAACGCGAGCGGGTCCGGCGCTGCCTGGGCTCGCTGACCGAGCTGCAGCGCGAGTCCGTCAACCTGGCCTATTACAGCGGCTACACCTACGGCCAGGTCGCCAGCCTGCTTGGTGTGCCGTCCGGCACGGTCAAGACCCGGATGCGGGACGCGCTGATCCGGCTGCGGGACTGTCTGGGGGCGGCGGAGTGAGAACTCGCGACCAGCACATCCACGCGCTCGCCGGGGCCTTCGCCATGGACGCCCTGTCCGCGCCCGAACGGGCCCGGTTCGAGCGCCACCTGACCGGGTGCGAGGAGTGCGCGGAGGAAGTCGCCGGCCTGCGC
>JBAPYC010000009.1:0-3887 GCA_049284535.1 Streptosporangiaceae bacterium | reverse complement strand
CGCATCGGCCTGGTTATCGGCCGCCATCTGGGCCGCATCGGTCGCGTAGAGGAAACTCATGGCCGACTTCGCCGTCGCCAGCGCCTCCTGCGGACTGGCAAACGCCGGGGCCTGCTGCGCCATCCGTCTCACCTCCTCCCGGGACTGATTCCTGCGGCTGGGCTGCGCTCCTTCCGGCCGGGAAAGGCGTACAGCCTGCCCGTTCGGCCATAAAAATGATCTTGTTGAACTCTTGTTCTACCCTAACCACCCCCACTGACATTTCCGGGCACAATCCGGCCGTCACCAAAAAGAAATTCGAGTCAACCAATGTGACACATGAGATTGTCGCGTTGATACCGGCGCGGCTAACGATGCGACACGAATCACACTCATGTGACCGGCCCCAGGGATGCGGTCGCGGACCCGGCTGAGCAATGCTGACTTGCGATGAAGTTCTCCGAAGTACTGGTGCTGCTGGCCGCCGGGACACTGGGCGGCATCTTCAGCACGGTGGTCGCCATTGCCTCGCTGGTGAGCTATCCGGTCCTGCTCGCGCTCGGGTTGCCGGCACTCAGCGCCAACATGACCAACACCGTCTCCCTGGTGCTGACCGGGGCGGGTTCGGTGGCCGGGTCCAGGCCAGAGCTAGCCGGGGAGGGCCGCCGCGTGCTCCGGCTGGGGGTGATCACGGCGCTCGGCGGCGCGGCCGGCGCGGCCGTGCTGCTCGCGACCCCGGCCAGCCTGTTCACCCAGGTGGTGCCCGTACTGATCGGGGCAGCCTCGATCGTGCTGCTGCTCCAGCCCAGGATCAAGCGGCTCGCCCCGTCCGAGGACGCGGGGCACAAGGCGATTCAGTTCGTATCGTTGTTCGCAGTGGCCATGTATGTCGGCTACTTCGGCGCCGCCGCCGGCGTCCTGCTCCTCGTGGTGCTCGGCACGATGATCAATGAATCACTGATCAAGGTGAACGCGATCAAGAACGCGGTGTCGGGAATGGCGAATGCTATGGCCGCGCTGTGCTTCGCGCTGTTCGGCGATGTGGACTGGGCTTTTGTGCCTCCCCTTGCGGCGGGCTTCCTCATCGGCGGCTGGCTCGGCCCGAAGATAGCGCGAAAGGTGCCCGCCGCGGCGTTCCGCGTCGTCGTCAGCCTCTGCGGCATCGGCCTGGCCGTGAAGCTCGGCCTCAGCGCATACCACTGAGCGAATATCACCGACGGGATGACTCACCTACGGGATGACGATGACCTTGCCGGTCACGCCACTCTCGGCCGCCTCGTGCGCGGCCGCGATGTCGGCCAGCGGAAACTTGTGCACGGGCAGGGCGGTGAGGTCGCCCGCGGCCAGCGCCGCGGTGATATCGGAGGCTGCTTGATCGAGAGCGGTCTCGGGAAGGCCGTACACCAGGACGAACCTCAGGTTCACGTTGGCCGTCATGCAGTCCCGCACCGGCAGGACCGGATTGCTGGCCTCGGCGGCGTAGGTGACGATCGTCGTCAGCGGCCGGGACACCGCCAGGTCGAGTTCGAGGTTGGCACCGAGCGCCACCTCGATGACCCGGTCCACGGCGGGCGTGAACGCCTTGATCTGGGCGGCCGTGTCACCAGAGCGGTAATTGACGACCAGGTCGGCTCCGGCCGCGGCGGCCAGCTCCCCCTTCTCGGGGCTGCTGACCGTGGTGACGACGCGTGCACCAGCCCGTTTGGCCCATTCGATGGCGAAGTGCCCGACGGCTCCGGCACCCCCGGCCACCAGCACGGTCTGCCCGTCGACCGGGCCGTCTGAGAACACGCACCAGTGCGCGGTCATGGCCGGCACGCCCAGCGAGGCGCCCAGCTCGAAGGACACACCGTCCGGCAGGGGCGTGGCGTGCCGCTCCGGCACCACCGTGTATTCCGCTGCGGTACCCCACCGCCGGCCGGCCGCCGCCATCCACAGCCAGACGCGCTCACCGACCCGCCCGGGATCTACCCCCGCGCCGACTGCCTCGATGACCCCCGCACCGTCCTGGTGCGGGATCTGGAAGCCGT
Source organism: Streptosporangiaceae bacterium (assembly GCA_049284535.1). GTDB lineage: Bacteria > Actinomycetota > Actinomycetes > Streptosporangiales > Streptosporangiaceae > Palsa-504. The sequence continues at coordinate 1,878 of JBAPYC010000009.1, read as the reverse complement.
CGATCGGGCGCGGGACCGCCCCGGACCGGGCCTTGTAGTCGGTCGGGTTGACGCCCGAGGCGTACACCCGGACCAGGACCTCCCCCGGGCCCGGCTCAGGCTTCTCGATCTCCTCGACGTGCAGGACGTCACTGGCCTTACCCGTGCTCCGGTACAGCGCTGCTTTCACGGGTGCAGCCTAACGCCCGCCCGAATCCTGCCGCCGGGCCGGACTGCTTCCTTAGTAAGATCGCCAATTATGGAGCAGCGGGTTCTCGGCAGGACAGGGCGGCCAGTCTCGGTCGTCGGGCTTGGCACGTGGCAACTCGGCGGCGACTGGGGCGACGTCTCCGAGGCCGATGCGCTGGCCGTGCTGCGCGCGGCGGTCGAATCAGGAGTCACATTCCTCGACACGGCGGACGTTTACGGCGACGGGCGCAGCGAGCGCATCATCGGCCGGTTCCTGGCCAGCAACGCCGGGCAGGGGATCACCGTGGCGACCAAGATGGGCCGCCGGGTCGACCAGGAGCCCGAGAACTACACGCTGGAGAACTTCCGCGCCTGGACCGACCGGTCCCGCGTCAACCTGGGCGTCGACACGCTCGACCTGGTCCAGCTGCACTGCCCGCCGACCCCGGTATTCTCCTCCGGCGCCGTCTTCGACGCGCTTGACACGCTGGTCGCCGAGGAGCGGATCGCGGCGTACGGGGTAAGCGTGGAAACCTCCGAGCAGGCGCTGACCGCGATCGCGCGGCCGGGCGTGGCCAGCGTCCAGATCATCCTGAACGCGTTCCGGCGCAAGCCACTGGATCAGGTGCTGCCGGCCGCGGCCGGCGCAGGGGTGGGCATCATCGCCCGGGTCCCGCTTGCCTCCGGCCTGCTGTCCGGCCGCTACACCAAGAACACCACCTTCGGCGCCAACGACCACCGCAATTTCAACGCCCGGGGCGAGGCCTTCGACGTCGGCGAGACGTTCTCCGGAGTGGATTTCGCGGCCGGGGTCGACGCGGCCACCGAGTTCGCGGCGATCACCGGGAGCCAGCCGGCCGGGAGCACGGGCAGCACGGCCCAGTGGGCGCTGCGCTGGGTGATCCAGCAGCCGGGCGTGACCACTGTGATTCCCGGGGCGCGCAGCACCGATCAGGCCCGGCAGAACGCCGAGGCCGCCAGCCTGCCGCCGCTGCCGCAGGCCGAACTCGACCAGATCGAGGGGCTGTACGACAAGTACTTCCGTGCCGCGGTGCACGACCGCTGGTGACCCCGGGCCTTTAGTGAGCTGGGACAACTGGGCTACGGTCGCCGACCTGGCCACCGCGCTGGGCACCCTGATCCTGGCCGTGGCCACATTTTCCGCGGTCCGTTCGGCCAACCTGAGCGCCAGGGTGGCGCAGGCCTCGCTGCTCGTCGGCTTGCGGCCGGTCCTGATGGCGACACGGCGGGACGACCCGACACAGAAGGTCAACTTCGGGGACAGGGTGTGGGTGCCGATCCCGGGCGGGGGCGCGGTCGGCCAGGTCGGCGCCAGGGACGGCTCGCCGGGCGAAGACGACGTCATCTACCTGGCCATCGCCCTGCGCAACGCCGGTAACGGCATCGCGGTGCTGCACGGCTGGCATTTCTACCCGCAGTGGCACCGTGACGACGCGCACGCCTCGCTGGAGGAGTTCCGGCGGCAGACTCGGGACCTGTGGGTACCGGTCGGCGATGTCGGCTTCTGGCAAGGCGCGTTCCGTGACACGGCCGATCCGCAGTACGAAACGGCCAGGAAGGTGATCGAGGCCCGGCAACCCTGGACGATCGAACTGCTCTACGGCGACCACGAGGGCGGCCAGCGGTGCGTCACCAGGTTCACCATGCTGCCGCGCGAGGACGGCCGCCCCGAGGGGGCCACCTCCGGGG
>JBAPYC010000008.1:0-1625 GCA_049284535.1 Streptosporangiaceae bacterium | reverse complement strand
GGGGACGACCGCAGCGGCGCGGCGGATGGTGTCCGGGCCCATCTCGGACAACCCGGCGTAACGCACGTAGCCGGCGTCGATCATCTCGGCGATGGCGCCCATCGTGTCCTCGATCGGAACGCGGGGGTCGAGCCGGGCCGGCTGGTACAGGTCGATGTAGTCGGTGCCGAGCCGCTGCAGGGAGTAGGCCAGCGAGCTCTTGACCATGGCCGGGCTCACGTCGTGGCCGACGAAGGCGCCGCTAGGGTCGCGCTGGCCGCCGAACTTGACCTGGATGAAGACCCGTTCCCGGGGCACGGTCCGCAGCGCCTCGCGCAGCAGCATCTCGTTGTGACCCATGCCGTAGAAGTCGCCGGTGTCGAGCAGGTTGATGCCGGCGTCGAGGGCGGCATGAATGGTGGCGATGCTTTCCTGGTCGTCGGCGGCACCGTAGATGCCGGACATTCCCATCAAACCGAGGCCGACCCGCGAGACTTCGGGGCCGGCGCGGCCAAGCGTGGTCATCTTCACCTCAGCAGCCTAATGGCGGCCCAGCAGATCAGTGGCTGCGGGCCGTGACCTCGGGTGAGCTGGGCTGGACCGGCAGCATCTGGCGCCCCGGGCCGCCGGTGGCGCTCAGGCCGCGGGACGGGCTGAGCATCTGAACCTGGTTCCGGCCGCCCCGCTTGGCCCGGTAGAGAGCGGCGTCGGCCGCGGCCATCAGCTCGGTCAGCTCGCGCACCGAGCCGCCTTCCAGCGCCGCCACCCCGACCGAGGCGGTGACCTGGACCGGCTCGCCTCCGGGTGCGCTCAGCGGCAGCCCGGCGATCCGGCCCCGCACCCGGTCCGCGACCCGGATGGCGTCCACCGCCCGGGTACAGGGCAGCAGCAGCACGAACTCCTCGCCGCCGAACCGGCCCGCCAGGTCGTAGTCGCGCAGCGCGCCCGGCAGGCACTGGCCGATCTGGCGCAGCACCTCGTCCCCGAACAGGTGCCCGTAGGTGTCGTTGACGTGCTTGAACCAGTCCAGGTCGAGCAGGGCCACGGCCAGTGGCTTACCGCTATGCCCGGCCCGGACCAGCTCGGCCGTGGCCTCCTGCTCCCAGGCCCGGGCGTTCAGCAGGCCGGTCTTGGAGTCGGTCCGCGAATCGGTCACGAGCTGGGCGTGCTGGAGGGCCCGCAGCGGCAGCGCGGCGAGCGGGAACGCGAACAGCAGGGCGATCGGGGTGCTGGCAGTGGCGAAGGCCACCAGCACGGCCAGGCACAGCTCGGTCAGGTCGTTGTACATCGGCTCCCAGCCGAACTGCACCGCGCGGAGCCGGATGGTGGGGTCGGCCCCCTTGGCCGCCGTGAACACCAGCACCGCGTTGACCAGCCGCTGCACCAGGCCCGCGGCCGCCGCCGCCAGCATCCAGCTCAGCCCGGACAGGTGGGCGCCGACGGCCCGGAACACCAGCGCGGCGGCCAGGTAGCTGAGGCCGAGCGCGCACGCGCTGAATACGCGGCGGTGCGGCGGCCCGTACCGGACCCGCCACTGCGTGAAAGCGAGCCGGATGATCGGGATCACCGGCGCGTACACCAGCGGCAGGAGCAGCGCGACCGGCAATTCCCACAGCGCGTGCATGTCCCGTGAGACGCCCGCCTTC
>JBAPYC010000007.1:0-13236 GCA_049284535.1 Streptosporangiaceae bacterium | reverse complement strand
GAGCTGCTGTGGCAGGCGGCCGAGGCGGCGTGGCTGGCCGGCTCGACCGCGTGCGCGGTGGCGCTGCTCGAGGAGGCGCGGCTGCTCGCCGGCGCCTCGACGCGGGTGGAGATCGACCGGCTGGCCGGGCACATCGCAACCCTGCGCGGCCCGGTCATGGACGGCCACGCGATCCTGACCGCGGCGGCCGGGGACGCCGGCCCGGCGGCAGCCGTGACCATGCTGGCCGAGGCGGCCGGAGCCTGCTTCTACGCGGGCAATCCGGCCGAGATGCTGAGAACGGCCGAACGGGCTCAGAGCCGCCTGCCCGCTCAGCCGCCGGATCGCGTTCGCTTCCTGGCCGCCATGGCTCTTGGCATGGGCCAGATCATGGGCGGGGACGCCGCCGCGGGGGCGCAGGCGGTGCAGGAGGCGGTCACGCTGGCCGAAGGTTCGGCCGAGGTGCGCGAGGATCTTCGGCTGCTGCCCTGGCTGGCGATGGCGCCGCTGTTCCTGCGCCAGGCCGGCGTCGGGCGTTCGCTGCTGGAGCACGCGCTGGCCATGGCCCGTGACCGGGCCGCGGTTGGGGTGCTGCCGTTCGCGCTCGACCTGGTCGCCCGGGACCGGGCCACCACCGACCGCTGGACCGTCGCCGGGGCCATCTACGCCGAGGCCATCGGGCTGGCCCGGGAGAGCGGGCAGGACATGGCGCTCGCGTTCGGGCTGGCTGGGCTGGCCTGGCTGCAGGCCCGGCGCGGGCTCGATGCCGAGTGCCGGGCCCTGGCCGCCGAGGCGCTCGAGCTGTGCCGGGGCCTGGGCACCCGGCTGTTCGAGACCTGGGCGCTGGCGGCGCTGGGCGAGCTTGAGCTCGGCGGCGGGGACGCCGTGCGGGCGGCCGAGTTCTTCGAGCGGCAGCAGCGGCTGCTGGCCGAGCTCGGGATCACCGACCCGGATCTGTGGCCGGCCGCGGAGCTGGTGGAGGCGTATCTGAAGCTCGGGCGGCTGGCGGACGCGTCGCGGGCCGCTGAAGAGTTCGCGGCGGCGGCGCAGGCGAAGGGGCAGCCGTGGTCGCTGGCCCGTGCTTTTCGCGGGCGCGCGATGCTGGCGCCAGACGGGGAGTTCACGGTGGCGTTCGGGCAGGCGATCGAGTGCCACGAGCAGACTCCGGACGTGTTCGAGCTGGCGCGGACCCGGCTGGCGTTCGGCGAGCGACTGCGCCGGGCCCGGGAGCGGGTGCTGGCCCGGGAGCAGCTTCACGCGGCGCTGGACATCTTCGAAGGGCTGGACGCCCGGCCGTGGGCCGAACGGGCCCGGGCCGAGCTCGCCGCGACCGGCGAGAAGCGCGGGCCCAGGGACGGCGACGCAGTGGCCGGGCTGACGCCGCAGGAGCTGCAGATCGCGCTGCTGCTGGCGGCGGGGCGGACGACCCGGGAGGCGGCGGCCGCGTTGTTCCTGTCGCCGAAGACGGTGGAGTACCACCTGCGGCACGTGTACCAGCAGCTCGGTATCCATTCGCGGGAGGAGCTGGCAGCCCGGCTGGCCAGCCGCGGCGGCTAGCTTTCAGGCGGGGCTAGTGGGGCGGCTGGCTTTAGGCCGGGGCAGCTAGCGCTGCTTGCCGTCGCGGAACAGGGCGACCGCCTTGTCGATGCGGCGCTGGCGGGTGTCGGCGCTCTTGGCGGCGTTGATGGTGTCGACGTGGTAGCGCTGCAGGCTGTTAGAAAGCTTGCCGAAGAACGCCCCGGCCTGCTCGTCGGCCGCGAGGGCGGCGGCGAAGTCGTCCGGGACGGTCAGCTCGCGCGGGGTCTCGGCGACGGTCAGGGTGACGCGGATGGGATCCCCGCCGGCGAGCCCGGTGGCTTTGCGCACGGCGGCGCTGATGCTGATCATGTGCTTGCCGCCCATTACGCCGACCGTATTGCGGTACTCATAGCCGTTGACGTCGACCAGCACGGGGGGGCGCTTCCCGGCCGCGAGCTGGGCGATGACCTCCGCTGGCACCACGATCCCGGTGTTGTTGCCGATGGCGGTCACGGTGGTCTCGAACGTCGCGCTCTTCGGTTCGGATGTCATCATCTGCGTCCTTTCGCTCATCGGATGGTGTGTGGACGTCCGCCCGGCGGTCGTTTCATCGCCAGCCCGCTGCATTTTCCGACCTGCCGGATCTTTCCGGGGAACATCCGGGTTCTGGGGATGATCCGGTGGGTCCGCCCCCCGCGCTTAAGGGATTATCGACATCGTGGGCTGGACCCAGCAGGCGGACGGCGGCACGCACGTCGGCTCGACCCGGCAGGTCGGCCGGATCAAGGTGGTCAAGATCGAGAGCAAGGGCAAAAGCTTCCGCCGCCTGCGCATCCGCATCGCGAACTAGTGTGCCGCGACCGCTAACGTTTGCCCCGTTTGAGCCCCTGTCATGCTGGCCGTAACGATCCCGTATCGCCGGGGTCGTAGGCTCGCCGTGAGCATGGCAAGAACGCGGGACCGGGAGCGCCACATGCCGCAGCAGCCAGCCAGCATGGCACCGCCCGCGCGGCGCGGTGCCAACGGGCTGGCCTGGGCCCTGCTCGGCCTGATTGTCGTGCTTTTGGCGGCCGGCGTCGTAGTCGGTTCGACCGGTGGTGAGGACTGGACCAGAGTGGTCGGGTTCATCCCGGTGGTAGTCGCGTTGGCGCTGGTCGGGACCTTGGTGGCGGCGCGTACCGGGAACCGCCTCGGATGGCTGTTCCTGGCCGCGGCGACGGTGAGCGCCGTCAGCGTAGCGGCGGACCTCTATGCGGCGCGAGCGCTGGCCGACGAGCTGCCTGGCGCGGCGTGGGCAGGCTGGACCCTCACCGTTGTCCTGGGGATCGAGGCTCCGCTGCTGTTCCTGATCCCGCTGCTGTTCCCGGACGGCCGTCCGCCCTCGCCACGGTGGCGGCCGGTGGTATGGGTGGCGATTCTGACCGGCCTGGTCACCTCGGTGTCTGCGGCGATCTCCGACGTCAACTTCTCCAGCAACTTCCCCCGGTTGCGGGATCCGGTGACGGTCGTCAGGCCGCTCGGCACGGCCTGGAACCTGGCCACCAGCATCGGGCTCCTGGTATTCCTGGCCGGCGCGGTGTCGATGATCGTCCGTTTCCGGCGCTCCGGGCAGGAACAACGGCTCCAGCTCAAGTGGTTCATGTACGCTTCAGCCATTTCGGCGGTGATCATCTTCGCCGTCAGCCAGTTCAGCAACAACCCGCTGCCCGCGTTCGAGATCGTCTTCCCGCTGATCCCGGCTGCGGTAGGGATCGCGATCCTCAAATACCGGCTGTATGACATCGACCGGATCATCTCCCGCACCCTGGCCTACGCCATCGTGACCGGGCTGCTAATCGGGCTGTACGCCGGGCTGGTACTGCTGGCCACCCAGGTGCTGGGACTCCACACCCCGGTGGCGGTCGCCGCGGCCACGCTTGCAGCAGCGGCGCTGTTCAGCCCGTTGCGGCGGCGGGTGCAGCGGATGGTGGACCAGCGGTTCAACCGGGTCCGCTACGACGCGGACCAGATGGTGGCCGCCTTCGCGGCCGAGCTCCGGGGCGCGGTCGACCTGGACACGGTGCGGACGGACCTGCTGGCCGCGGTGAACCGGGCCGTCGAGCCCGCGCACATATCGGTGTGGATCGCGACCGGCACGCCAGGACCGCCGACGTGACCATGCCGTCAGCCGAGTCTTCGACACGACGAAGAACCACGCGGCGCAGAAGGCCCGCATTTGGCCCACGCTGAGGCTTCGTTGCGGGCAAACGTAGCCCGTCACGGCACCAGCCGCCGATTTAGCGTGGTGGATTCGGTGATCAGCCGTAACGGCGGTAGCCCACGGGGGGGCCGGGGTAGGTGACGGCGTCGATCCGGACGTAGGTGCCGGGTTTGAGCGACTCTATGATCTGGTTGTTGCCGAGGTAGAGGGCGACATGGCTGGGGGCGGTCGAGCTGTTGTAGAAGACCAGGTCGCCGGGCTGGCGGGCGCTGGCCGCGATGACTTGGCCCAGCTTGTACTGCTGCTGGCTGGTGCGGGGGATGGCTATCCCGGCTGCGGCGTAGGCCGTCTCGACCAGGCCGGAGCAGTCGTAGGAGGCCGGGCCGGCGCCGCCGTAGCGGTACGGCTTGCCGATCTGCTTCCGCGCGAACGCGATCGCAGCGGCCGCGGCTGGCGTTGGGACCGGGGCGCTGGTGCCGGTAGCCGTGCCAGTGGACCAGATAGCGGCGCTGCCGCGGTAATCGACCACGTTGCCGTCAGCCTGGATGACCAGGTTCGCGGGGCCCTCGCCGTCCGTCCCGCTGGTCCAGATGAGTGCGCCGGCGGCGGTGACGAGAACCAAGTCGCCGGCCGGCTGGTTGACCAGGTAGGCGCCCGGGCTGCTGGTGCCGGTGGCCCAGAGCTGACCGGATGGGCCGGTTTCGGTCAGGTTCCCGGTAGGAAGCATGGTCAGCTGATAGACCCCGCCGGGTGATTCGATAGAGCTGCCCGGGAGCAGGATGGCGCCGGAGGCAAGCTGGCTGCCGACGGACGCGGCCTGCGCCGGGCCGGTGATGGCCCCCGCTGCCGCGAGCGTGAGAGCTTGTTACCAGATCCGGCCCGAGAAATTACTCAGCGTGACTTGCGGTCCGGCTTGGCGGGGGTGGCGTGCGCGGCGCGGATTGTGGTGAGCTAGGGCTAACAGGCGGCCTGCTCGTTCGACGAGGCCTGCTGGAGGGAACAATGCGCTCGCGACCAAGCTCAGACATCGTCCTCATCACCGGCGCCGGTTCGGGGCATCGGCCACGCCAGCGCCAAGCGGCTGCATGCCGCCGGATTCACCGTCTACGCCACGGCCCGGAAGGCTCACGCCCTGAACGGTCTCGCCGCCGACGGTATCCGGACCATGGCGCTGGACGTCGCCGACGAGAAGTCCATGCAGACCGCGGTGTCGGCCATCGAGGCCGAGGCCGGAGCGATCAGGATATTAATCAACAACGCCGCCTACGGGCTGTACGGGCCAGTCGAACAGCGGGCTCTCAGCGAGGTGCGCGACTTGTTCGAGACGAACTTCTTCGGTCTGGTGCGGCTGACCCAGCTAGTGCTCCCCGCCATGCGGCGGACCGGACGCGGGCGCATCATCAACCTGTCATCCATGGGCGGCCGGACGACCCTGCCGGGCGGGGCCTTCTACCACGCGTCGAAGTACGCGGTGGAGGCGCTGAGTGATGCGCTGCGGATGGAGCTGGCGCCGCCGCTAAACCGGGGAGGTAAGCATGAGTTCCGCTGCGCAGTTCGGTGGTGTTCCCTACGTCGGGGCCCTGTTCGACTCGGCCGACGGCAAGCCCACCAAGCATTTCGCCACCGCCTTCGTGGTGGCGAGCGAGCAGGGCAACATGCTCATGTCCGCCGCGCATGTCCTGGCCGGCCGCAGTGCCACGAGCATCATCTTCGCTCCCGGCTACGCGAATGGCCAGGCCCCGCACGCCCTGTGGCCCATCGGCAAGGCGTACACCGACTCCGCCTGGCAGCAGCACAAGAGCATCGACGACGACTTCTGCTTCCTCAAGGTCGGTGCCAACGTGCAGAGCAGCCTCGGTTCGCTCAAGCTGGCGGCGGACGCGCCACCGCAGCCATGCCACGTGATCGGCTATCCCGACGGCCTGGCGAGTCCGGTGCAGGCGGCGGTCGAGGCGACCTGGCATACGCCGGGGCATCAGCTGACCTTCAGCTGCGACGGCTTTCCCAACGGGACCTCGGGATCGCCATGGATCATCAACGGCGAATCAGCGGGCGGTCTGATTGGCGGATATGAGGCCGGCGGCAACTCACCCGCCGTCTCATACTCGCCGTACTTCGGCGCGAATATCCAGGCTCTCTACGCCACGGCCAGCGAGGCGTTCCTCTAGCGAGTGACACCCCGAAACCACCCGGCGGCCGTATTCCGGCGTTCGGCGTTCGGCGGTCAGGGACCGATGGCCGTCCGCAGTGCCTGGAGCGCATCGGGGATTATCTCGGCGAGCGGCCGTTCGCCATCGGTGTCGAGCCACTCATCGAGCGCGACGTGAAGCAGGGTCACGCTGGTGTCGGCGAGCAGGGAAGCCGTCATGGCCTCGGTGCCGCGGCCGACCAGGCCGTCCCGGACCGCCTCGCGCACCGCGTCAAGCTTGCGGAGTTCCCGCTCGCGCAGGCCTTCGTCGGAGCGGACGATGGCACGCCGTTCGCGGAGTTCCGCCCGCCGTCCCTCGAACTGGTTCCCGGCGAAGGCCTTCAGGCCCTCGACTATCAGCGTCATGGGGTCCAGGGACGCAGGCGCATCCGCCAGCAGGCGGGTGACGAGGCGGGGAATCTCGTCGCCGCCAAAGAGCACTTCGCGCTTGTCGGCGAAGTGCCGGAAGAAAGTGCGCGTCGTGAGGCCGGCCTCCTGCGCTATCTGCGGCACCGTCGTCGCGGCGAATCCCTGCCGGGCAAACAGCTCGACGGCGGCGCGCTCGAGGCGCTGCTGCGCGTCCGGCTGCCATCTGCCCACGGCTGCCAGCATAGGTGATGTCACGTGATGTCATTAAATGATGACACGAAATGTCATAGCCATGTAGGCTGATGACACGCCATGTCGTCACCGGACGGCGTGTGCCATCAGCCGCGCGGAGCTTCAGGCGCGCATCGGCAGAGCGGAGCTTGTCGTGGGGACCGAGGTCTGGATTCTGGGTGGCACTGGCCGCAGCGGCCGTGCGATAGCGGCGGAGCTGGTGAGCAGGGGCGTGACGCCGGTGCTCGCCGGACGGGACGCCACCCGCCTGGCCGATGCCGCCGCGCGGGCTGGCGGTGGCCGGACGGTAGCAGCCGGCTCGGTCGAGCCAATGGCAACGGAGATCCGGAAGCAGCAGCCGGCCGTGGTCATCAACACGGTCGGGCCTTTCACCACAACGGCGGCGCCGATCGCGAGGGCCTGCCTGCCGGCGAGTGACTACGTCGACCTGGCCAACGATGTGGCTGCCGTTTCCGCGCTGCTCGGATTGGACGAAGCGGCCGTGGCGGCCGGCCGCACCCTGGTGACGGGGGCCGGGTTCGGCGTGACAGCCAGCGAGAGCGTCGTGGTCAGACTCTGCCAGGGACGTCCGGCGCCGGTCCGGGTCCGGGTGGATATGGTGCCCTCGCTGGAAGCCGAGGCAGGGGTCATCGGTGAGGCCCTGGCCGGGACCATTCTCGACGGCCTGCCCGGTGTCGCGGGCGGACACCGGTACACCCGACGCCGCTACCGGGACGGGCGCCTCGCGCCGGCGCCGATCGGCGGCGAGGTGGTGCACCTCAGGCTGCCGGACGGCTCGCAGGTTACGACCGCGAGTATCCCGCTCGGCGAGCTCATAGCGGCCCAGCGGGCCAGCGGGGCGCCGGACGTGGTGGCCGCGTCGAGTGAGGCGCCGTCCTCGGCGGCCGCCCGGGTGGCGATGCCGCTGGCATTCGCGCTGCTCGAGATCGGGCCGGTACGGGAGTTCGCCAAGCGCCGGCTTGCCCGGGTCAAGGTCAAGGCCCGCAAGCCGCCGCGCGAGCACTCCTGGGGACACGCGCGGCTGCAGTGGGCAGACGGCGCCGTCCGCGAGGGCTGGCTGCGCGTCGGCGAGGCGCAGGCATTCACCGGCGCAGTTCCCGCCGAGATTACGTGCCGCCTGCTGGCCGGCGAGGGCAGGCCTGGCGCCAGCACGCCGGCTGCCTTGTTCGGGCCCACGCTCGCCGAGGCCTGCGGCGGGGAGTACCTGACCGGCGAAGACTAACAGGGCACAGCTGACGCAGGCGGGGCCGGACCGAGCCGCCGGTGTCCGGCGTGCGGGAACGCTGCGGACAGGTGAAGGACAGGCGGGTTAGCTGTCGAAGCACGAGGGCCAGTGGTCTGCTGCCCACTCCGGCCAGCCCGGCCACCCCTTCGGCGGGCCGGGGATCTCACCGCCGTCGAGTTCGGCGGCGTCAGGCACCTCGAATTGCTCCCGCCACGCGTCCACGTCGGCCTCGCTCATCGGGAACGTCTGATGCGGTTCCGTTGCCTGGCGGTGCGCGATCCGGGCGAGCTGGACATCCTTTTCCACGGGCAGGTAGACCACCTGGCAGGAGGCCCCGACCGATCGCGCCAGCCAGCGCAGCGCCGACCGTTCATCGCGGCCCCAGAGCCCGAAGTCGAGCACGACGCTGATCCCCAGCCGAAGCGCCTGCAGGGCAACCGAAATGAGACGCCCTTCCAGTGCGAACCGCTTGCCGTCGGCCATCGAATCGCCGAACAGCGGGATCATCCAATGATCCGGGGTCAGCCGCAGCGCCCGGTGCACCACCGCGAGCTCTTTGGCCCGGGTGGTTTTCCCGGCTCCGGGGAGCCCGACCATCAGAAGCATCATGGCGGCGCACGGGTCCTGCGCCGCGATGGAGCCCGGCCGCATCTCGGCGGGTGCCGGCTGATGCGGGAATGGTTCTTCGTAGGGTGAATGTGAACCGGATCGCTGCGACTGAGACATGACTCCCCTGATCAGGCAGGACGTCCAGCAGCGCAGAGATGGATACGCGAGTGGCTGCCGGCGGGACACTGATCCGGCGGTACGCCCTGGCCCTGAGCACGGCAGGGGCAGGCATTGAGGCCGCGGTTACAGCAGCCTCGGGACCGCCGCTAAGCGGCGGTCCGGATATTCATGGCAGCGCAGCAGCAGCACATGGCTTCACCATAGACGATAGCGCCGGCGAACCGGCAGCAGACGATGCTCCTGAGGACGTCGGCCGGGTCGGTCTGCGCCTTGGACCGGCGATTCAGATCGGCCGGGGCCACCTCTGGCGGCCGCCCGGCGGGAACCTCTGGCGCTCGGCCTGCGGAACCGCGGCCAGCAAAGTCTGCGGTCTGGCACTGGCGGATGCTGGCGGGCAGGTACCACGATGGGGTCTGTGATCACACAAAGGTGACCACAGGACGAGGTGTGATTGTGACGACGCCGGTCCCGTTCGACCCAGAGCTGGCCGCGGCCATCGAGCTGATAGCCGCCCAGCTGCCCACTGCCCTCACCCTGGACCTCATCCCGGAACTGCGCCAGCCGAGCCCGGCGCTGGCGCTATCCAGCGACGAGGAGCTGAGCCTGGACGGGTTCTTCGAGGTGACCGAGCGCCAGGTGCCCGGAATGGGTGGTGCGCCAGAGATCTCGCTGCTGATCTGCCGGCCGGTGGACGCCACCGCAGATACGCCGGCCGCGGGCATCTACTTCATCCACGGCGGCGGCATGATCATGGGCGACAACCGGCAGGGCCTGCCCGGGATGCTGGAGTGGGCCAGGGAACTGCGGGCCGCGGTCGTGTCGGTGGAATACCGGCTGGCCCCGGAGACCCCGCATCCGGGCCCGGTCGAAGATTGCTACGCGGGCCTGGTGTGGACGGAGGCCCATGGCGCGGAACTCGGTATCGACCCGCGCCGGATGATCCTGGTCGGCATCAGCGCGGGCGGTGGGCTGGCGGCGGCGGTTGCGCTGCTGGCCCGGGACACTGGCGGGCCGGCCCTGGCCGGGCAGATGCTGATGTGCCCGATGCTGGATGACCGCAACGACACCCCGTCATCGCAGCAGATGGCCGGGCTGGGCATCTGGGACCAGGCCAGCAACGAGGTCGGCTGGACCGCGCTGCTGGGGGACACCCGGGGCGGGCCGGACGTCTCGCCGTACGCCGCGCCCGCCCGTGCCGACGATCTCGCTGGGCTGCCGCCCGCGTTCATCGACGTGGGATCCGCAGAGACGTTCCGGGACGAGGCCGTGACCTACGCCAGCCGTATCTGGCAGGCGGGCGGGGTCGCCGAACTGCACGTCTGGCCGGGCGGTTTCCACGGCTTCGCCGGGCTGGCCCCGCAGGCGGCCGTTTCACGTGAGGCGACCGCGGCGCAAGGGAACTGGCTGCGCCGCATGCTGGGCCCCTGATCCGAGCGGGGCAACTCTTAGAAAGTTCAGCAATTCGGGCCGCCGGGCGGGGTGAAGCGTCCATAATTCTCTGAAAAATGGGCGTTTTGAGGGGAACGCGAGTGGCTGATGAGGCGGCGGATCCGGATCGGATTGGGACACAGCAGGAGTTCGGGCGGGAGCTGACCGCGGTCAGGAAACGGGCCGGGCTGACCGTGCGGCAGGTCGCGCGGCTGGCCGAGCTGCCGGTCAGCACGGCCGGAGACTATTTCTCCGCTGCGCACCTGCCTGCCGACGGGCGTCCGGAGCAGCTGCTGCGGATCCTGAGGGCCTGCGGGGAGACCGACCCCGCTGTGCTGGCGCGCTGGCGCAGCGCACTGCAGCGGGTCAGGCGATCGCCCGGCCGGCGGCCTAGCGGGGCCGACGCCCCGTACCGGGGCCTGGCGCGTTTCGAGCCAGAGGACGCACGCTGGTTCTTCGGCCGGGAGGACATCACGGAGCGGCTGGCGGCGCTGGCGGCCGAGCCGTCGCAATTGCCGCTGGTGCTGGTGGGACCGTCCGGGGCAGGTAAGTCGTCGCTGTTGCGCGCGGGGTTAATCCCGGGGCTGGCCGCCCGGGTAGGGCTAGTCGAGCCGACTGACGCGCCGCTGGCTGCGCTGCGGGCCGCGATGGCCGAGGTGACCGGGACGGCTGAGGTGGCCGGGACAGCCGAGGTGGCCGCGGTAGCTGGGACGGCTGGGGTGGTGCGGCCGGTTATCATCGTGGACCAGTTTGAGTCTGTGTTCACGTTGTGCCAGGACGAGGACGAGCGGCGGGAGTTCGTCACCGAGCTCGGCGAGCTGGCCAAGAGCGCCCTGGTGATCCTGGCGTTGCGGGCTGACTTCTACCGGCACGCGCTGAGCTATCCCGTGCTGGCCGCCGCGCTGCAGTCCCGGCATATCGTGCTCGGGCCGATGACCGAGGCGCAGCTCCGCCGGGCCATTACCGAGCCGGCCCGGCTGGCCCGGCTCGACGTGGAAGAAGGGCTGGTCGCGCTGCTGCTGCGGGTCCTGGCCCCGCCGGACGCGGCCAAGACGCACGCCGCCCATGAGCCGGGCGTGCTGCCGCTGCTGTCCCACGCGATGCTCGCGACCTGGGAAAACAGCCGCGGGAGCGCGCTGACCGTGGTCGGCTACCTGGCCGGCGGCGGGATCAGGGATGCGCTCACGCGGACCGCCGAGGCGGTCTACGGCAGCCTGAGCGAGCCTGAGCAGCGGCTGGCCCGCCGCCTGCTCCTGCGGCTGGTGCAGGTATCGGACGACACGCCACCGGTCCGGGCCGTCGTCCGGCTCGGCGAGCTGGAGGGATGGGCCAGCGAGTCTGGCGCTAGCGAGTCTGGGGAGGGCGAGTCCCGCGAGAGCGAGACGGCGGCGGTGCTTGACCGGTTTGTGGCCGAGCGGCTGATCACCGTGGACGCCGACACCGTCCAGATCACCCATGACGCGCTGCTGACGGCCTGGCCCCGGCTGAGCGGCTGGATCGACACCGGCCGGGAAGGCCTGCAGACCCGCCGGCGCATCGCCGAGGGTGCCCGGGCGTGGGAGCAGGCTAACCGGGAGAGCGCCGCGCTGCTGCGTGGCAGCCAGCTCGGCGCGGCGCGGGACTGGGCCGCCGACGAGGACAATCGTGCCTCGCTGGGCCGTCTGGCGAGTGAGTTCCTGGCCGAGTCGGTCGCGGCCGCCCACGCGCAGCAGCGCGCCGAACGACGCCGAACGCACCGGCTGCAGCGGCTGGTCGCCGCGCTCGCGGTGCTGGTGCTAGCCGTGGGCGGGCTGGCCGCGTACTCGTTCGGGCAGCGGCACGACGCCATCGTGACCCGGGACGGCGCCGACTCCCGCGAGATCGCGCTCGAGGCCGGGCAGGTCCGGAGCCAGAACGAGCCGCTGGCCGCGGACCTCAGCGTGGCCGCCTACGACACCTCGCACACGCCGCAGGCGATGGCGAGCCTGCTCGAGTCGTCCGGTTCCCCGTCCGCGGCCCGGCTGATCGACTCCTCCGGCGTGGTCGAGGCGGTCGGCGTCAGCCCGGACCGGACGCTGCTCGCGGCGGCCGCCGCGGACGGGACACTGCGGCTGTGGAACGTCTCCTCCCCCGGCCACCCGGTGGCAGTTGGCGCACCGCTGGTGCGGGCCGGCGACAGCCCGCTGTACGCGACCGCGTTCAGCCCGGACGGGAAGATCCTGGCCGCGGCCGGCGCCGGCAAGACCGTTCAGCTGTGGGACGTGAGCCGCCCCCGGCACCCGGTCCGGCTCGGCCTGGCAGCCGGCCCGGCCAGCACCGTGTACTCGCTGGCGTTCAGCCCGGATGGGAAGACTCTCGCCGCCGGGGGCGCCGACGCCGCGGTGCATCTGTGGAATCTGGGCGATGTGTCGCAGCCCGCTCCGTTCGGCACTTTGCGGGCTGGTGGATCCGTGCAGTCGGTCGCCTTCGCTCCGGACGGGAAGTTCCTGGCCGCCGGCAGCACCGACGGGACCGTGCGGCTGTGGGATGTCGCCAGGCCGGCCGCGGCGGTGCAGCTGCGCGGGCCGGCCAGCCAGGTCACCGGGGTGGCGTTCAGCCCGCGCGGTGACCTGCTCGCCGCGGCCAGCCAGGACCACAAGGTGTGGCTGTGGCGGGTCTCCGGCACTGGGAAGGCGTCTCCGGATGGGACGCTCAACGGGGCTGTGAACTGGGTGAACGCGGTGTCGTTCAGTCCGGACGGTAGCTTGCTGGCGGCCGGGACCGCTGATGCCAGCGTGCTGGTGTGGAACGTGGCCACCCGGGCCCTGACCGCGACGCTGCCGCACCCGCAGCCGGTCACGTCGCTGGCCTGGGACGGGACCGGGCGGCTGGCCTCGGGGGACGCGGACGGGACCGTGTCGCTGTGGGCGCTGCCGGCGCCGGTGCTGGTCACCGGGAACGCGCCGACCGCGGTCGCGTACAGCCCGGATGGGTCGGTGATCGCGGACGGCGGCCAGGACGTGCAGCTCTGGAGCGCGGCCCGGCGTGAGCTGATCGCGACGGGGCCGCTGCCGGCCGGGGTCATCGTGAACGCGCTGGCGTACTCCCCCGGCGGGACGCTGCTGGCGATCGGGCGCAGCGACGGGACGGCGGAGCTGCTGGCTGCGCGGACGCTGGCTCCGGTGGGCGCGCCGTTCCGGGTGACGGCCGCCGGGAACGCCGAATCGGTGGCGTTCAGCCCGGATGGGAAGGTGCTGGCCACGTCCGGCGACGACGGGACGGTGCGGCTGTGGTCGGTCAGCGACCCGGCGCGGCCGCGGTTGCTGGCCTCGCTGCACGACTCGGGCACCTACGTGTACACGGTAGTGTTCGCGCCGGATGGGAAGACGC
>JBAPYC010000006.1:0-13863 GCA_049284535.1 Streptosporangiaceae bacterium | reverse complement strand
CGGCTCGGGCTCGGCGGCAGCCGGCTCTAGCTCGGCGACCGGCTCGGGCACGGCAGGCAGCCCGAGCAGCGCCGGCCGTCAGAGGACGAGCTCCCGGTCGAGCGGGAGCAGTGCTAGTTCCAGGAGCACCGGTCGCGCCGCGAGCACAAGTCACGGCGCTGGCGCCAGTCGCAGCGCTCGCACAGGGAGCGGCGCTCAGAGTGTCGCGGGCAGCGGCAGCGGCCGCAGCGCTCAGGGCACCACGAGCGGCGCGAGCGGGTCCGGCAGCGGCGGCAGTTCGAGCGGGCTCGGCGGGTCAGCCGGGCAGGGCGGCGGGACGTCGGCCATCCCGGGTGTCCTGGACGCTTACACCACCCCGCAGGTATCCGCGAAGACTCAGGCATCCGCAGCGACCGGAGCGTCGCGAGCGGCGCAGCCGAGCCGGCCAGCTCGCGTATCGCCGCGCCGGCCGCAGGCGGGCGGCAGCACCCTGTACAAGGCGCAGATCCCGCAGACGGTGACGACGGCGTACATCAGCACGGCCAAGGCGCCGCTGAGCCGGGCGCAGCCACTGTACGAGGACGTCGCCAGCAGCAATGGGATCCGCTGGGAGCTGCTCGCAGCGTGCGACTGGATGCAGTGCCAGGCGCAGCCGCGGTACTCGCCGGTGCACGGCGAGAAGCTGGGCAGCAAGGCGGGCGGCACCGTGTACCGCACCAAGTCCGAGGCGCTGGCGCAGTGCGCGAGCGACCTGGTCGAGCTGGCCATGGCGGTCTACTGGATCGACATCACGGCCCGGCGGCGGCTGTCGGTCCGGGAGCTGGCCCAGGTGTACGCGGCGTTCCGCTGGGGCGGGCTGCTCAAGCTGCACGACATCTCCGCCCTGGAGTTCCCGTACTCCGTGGCGGGCCTGACCTCCCAGCACCTGAAGATGCGCTGGCCGGACATCAAGGAACCCAACGCGCCCGACAAACCCGGATCGCGCTTCCGCATGCCGTTCGGGGCAGTGCCGGTGGTCCTCAGCCTCGGCTATCGCGCCATCACCTAACCGCTCAGCAAAGGCAGGCCAGATGATCCGCCTCTTGATCTTCCTCGTCGGCATGCTCTCAACGAGCGGAGGGCGGGGGCTCAGGCCGTCGGCCCGGCATTTCGCGGATCCTGGCGAGCCGGAGCCGCGAAGTGCCGGGCCCGACGGCACCTGGGTCATTCCGGAGCCAGACCCGCCAGCCGGGACCTGGCCGCACGAGGATTGGCCGGACCAGGCCTGGCCACGGCAGGACTGGCCGCGGCAGGACTGGCCGCGGCAGGACTGGCCGGCCGCTCCGGCGCCGTCGCGGCGTCGGCCGCGACGCAGGCGCCGGATCCCGCTCAAGGTCAGGTGGGCGGCGATCCTCCTCGTGGCCGCGCTGATCTTCCGCAAGGCGATAGCCTGGGCGGCCCTGGCCGCGCTGTCCGCCACCTTTCACCTGGTGGGCGTCAACGTGCACCTGCCGCACGTCAGCCTGGCCTGGCCGTGGCAGTCCATCAGCGCCGGCACCACCACGAACGTCCCGCTCGGGCCGTGGGTGCTGCAGAAGATCGAGGGCATCTCCCGGCCCGCGCTCGGCACGGAGAACTTCAACTTCTCCTTCACCCGCAAGGTGTCGAAGAACATCGGGATCTGGCCGTGCTGGTACTCCAGCACGTTCAACACGGTCGGCCACGCCTCAGCCACCGTCGACCTCAACCCGGGACCTTCCTGGTGGCAGCCCTCGACAGGCCACTACCGGCTGCAGATGCTCAACCCGCCCGGCGGCGGAGCCCCCGGGCGGGTGAGCGTCGCGCTAACTCTGCCGCGGCCGCAGCTGCCGCAATCCGTTCACGACGTCACGGTCGACAACACCATGTCGCAGCCGATCGACGTGCAGCACAGCTGGACCTACCCGGGCCTGGGCTGCGGCGCCCTGATCCGGCCGCAGTTCTCGGTGTCAGTGCTGTACGCGCAGGCGCAGAGCATCGCGTTCGCGCAGGTCAAGAACAACCCGCGGATCACGGGTCCGCTGATCAGCACGGCCGAGGCGCAGGCGGAGCAGATTATCCGGAACAACTTCATCCAGCCCACGGTCAACGCGCTCGGTTACACGCTCGCGGGCTTCAGCATCCGGTGGACGGGCACCGGATGACATGAGGGCTCGGGTCAGCCGCCGAACTTGTCCGGGTCAGGGCCGGTCCGCTCGTCGCGGTTCAGCATGGCGATCTCCTCGACGTCGGCGGCCGACAGCTCGAAGTCGAAGATGTCGATGTTCTCCTTGATCCGCTTGGCGGTGACGGACTTCGGGAACACGATGTCGCCACGCTCGATGTGCCAGCGCAGCACCACCTGGGCCGGCGACTTGCCGGTCCGGCGCGCGATCGACTCGATCACCGGGTCGGTCAGCACCAGGCCCTGCGCTATCGGTGACCAGGCCTCGATGGCGATCTGGTGCTCGGCGCAGAAGCCCCGCACCTCATCTTGGGTCAGGTACGGGTGGACCTCGACCTGGTCGACGGCGGGCGGTATCTCGCACTCGGTGTGCAGCCGCCGCAGGTGGCGGGGCTGGAAGTTGGAGACACCGATGGACCGGGCCCGGCCTTCCCGGTAGAACTCCTCCAGGGTCTGCCATGTCGATACGTAGTCGCCGTCGTACTTCGTGGGCAGCGGCCAGTGGATCAGGAACAGGTCGACGTAATCCGAATCGAGCGCCGTGAGCGTCTGGTCGAAGGCGCGCCGGGCGTCATCCGGCCGGTGCGCGTCGTTGGCGAGCTTGCTGGTGACGAACACGTCTCCCCGGTCGAGGCCCGACTTGCCGATGGCCTCGCCGACCTCCTTCTCGTTGCCGTACATCTCGGCGGTGTCGATGTGCCGGTAGCCGGCCTGCAGGGCCGTGCTGACTGCCTCGAACGTGTCGCCGGGTTCGATCTGGAAGACGCCGAAGCCGAACTGCGGGATGGACTGGCCGTTATTCAGCGTCACGTCCGGTATCGCGGTCACGAGGGAAACTCCTCCAGGGTCGTAGGCGAAAGCATTCCCCTTCCCGATCCGGGACCGTCTACACCGGACCCGCTTGCACAGCAGCCGCCGCCTGCGCGGAAAGACCTTCCAGCGCGGCCGACAGAGCGCCAAGTGTGGCCACCGCACGGTCCAGCGCTTCCGCGCCGAAAGTCGCGGCAAGCCGGCGGGCCGCGGCCGCGTGCGCCGGGCCGATCCGCGCGACGGCGTCCCGCCCCGCCGCGGTCGGGATGAGCAGCTTGGCCCGGCGATGGGCCGGGTTGTCCCGATACTGCGCGAGCCCGTGGCCGACGAGGAGGTCGGCGACTCGCTGCACGCTCTGCCGGGCCAGTCCCATCTCGCGTGCGATCCCGGCCACCGGGAGCGGTTCGCCCGCGGCGGTGGGCAGGCTGATCTCATCGTGATCCTTCCGCGAGGCCAGCACCATGCCAGTCGAGGCGTCCACGAGGCAGGCGAGCAGGAAGCCATCGATATCGGAAACCGGGTCGAGCAGCGCTTCGGCCGCGTCGAGATCACTACGACATCGTAAGACAAGCATTAGCCAAGACGGCGGCATAGTGACGAATAATGACGTAACGACCAATTTGCGCCTTTAGTCGCTTGCGGGACCTGGGCCGCGGCCACATAACGGATTGACGAGGGCACATACCAGGCCCGTTCGGAAAAATGCCTTTAACGGGAGGCGAGGCGAGCTAGTTCGGGGACGAAATACTGAGCGTCGATGGTGCCCAGGCCGGCCGCCAGGCTGTAGCCCGGCTGGGCGCGGTAGCCGGTGACCACCCGGGTACGGTCGCCATGGGTGAACGAGACCGAGTTGTCTCCCGAGGTGACGGGCACGATGCCCGGGGCGTGCTCGGCCGCCAGCTGGTACAGAGCCGGGTTGATCAGCCCGAGCGGGTGCCCGGCCACCTGGTCGGCGAGCGCGACGATGCCAGCGAACAGGGGCGCTGCCTCGCTGGTGCCGCACAGCACGTACCAGCCCGCGGCCCGGGCGCCGAAGCTCTGGTACACGTTGACCGCACCGGTGCAGGCCGCGCTCATCGAGATGTCCGGCACGCCGCGGTGCGCGCCGGTGACGCCACTGACCGTGTTCTGGTACACGGGCCGGCCGAAGACGTCCGACTTGCCGCCGCCCCCGGCCAGGGGGTTCGGCCCATTATCGCCGTCGACGAGCCGGTTGGCGGTCTTGCTGTAGGTGTCGTTCCATACCGTGTCGGCGCTGCGGCGGCTGCCACTTGCGTTCAGTTCGAGGCGGGTTCCGCCCACCCCGGTCACGAGCGGGTCGCTGGCCGGCCACGATGTTACGTCCCGCGGGTAATAGGACCTCTGGTTCGCCTCGAGGCCGGTGACACCGCTGTCCCCCGCGCCGGCCAGCACGGTGACGTGAGCCGCATAGGCGGCCAGGTAGGCACCGCGCAGCGAACGGATGCCGGCAGCCCCGACGGCCTGTTCGGTCGCCACGAAGCTCTGGCTGATCACGTCGCCCAGATGATGCCTGATCACGTACTTCTCGGCCGCGACGATCTGGCTCATGTCCACGGACCCGGCGCTCCTGCCGCCCGGCGTTTCGACCAGCAGGATCTTCGCGCCGGGCGCGATCGCGTGCGCGTACTCCACATCCAGCGTGGTCTCGCTGGCCCAGGCGACCATGCCGGAGTTGTCCGGGTCATAGCGCGGGACCCGGCCGGCGGGTGAGGTGATCCGCAGCGACGGGGGCCCGGGTACGCCCTCGGTCCGGTCGAAGGTTCGCAGGTCACCGGCGATGGTGGGCGAGCCGTAGGGGTCAACGATAACGATGGTGGCGCCCCGGCCGGTGATGCCGCGGGAGTAGAGCGCGGGCAGCCGGTAGGCCCGCTGCACCTGGACCGGGCTGTAGCAGGCGATCCGGAGCGACCGCCGGCACTGGGCGGTGGACGACGGCCCCTGCCGGGTTTCCGGCTCCAGGCGCACGCCCGGGGTGACGGTGACGCTGGCGACAGCCGCCGCGCGGGGCTGGACGGCGGGCTTGGCTGGTGCGCTCAGCCCCACGCTCAGGGCCGCGGTGGCGAGGATCGCGGCGCCGAGTGCGCACGCGGCCATGGGCCTGGCCCTGGAAACCAGATACATGGCTACTCCCCGGCATTACCATTTCATGCTTATCCGGCCATAGGGCTTTATGTGACAATTCAGGGCCCGTCCGATTAGAGGACCATAGCATCAGTTATTGGCGTGAAGCTGGCTAATCGGCCAGCACGCCGGAGCCCGGACCCCCGCGTCGGGGATCCGGGCTCCGGGTGCTCGTTCCTGTACTGGTTCTTGTTCTGGTTCTGGTTCTTGTTCTGGGGCTCAGGCGACGGTCGCCAGCTCCGGGACCGGCTCGGCCTCGGGAGCGAGGGACCGGTGGGCCCGCGGCAGGAACAGGGCAGCGGCCGACGCGACTGCCACCACGGCCGCGCCAACCCAGATCGCAGGCGTGAGGCCGGAGACGAACGCGGAGCCGCTGAGGTAGCTGCCGTGGGCGGAGAACACCGCGCCGAGGACAGCGATCCCGAAGACGCCGCCGAGTTCGCGGATCGCGTTGTTGGCCCCTGAGGCGATGCCCTCCTGGTCTCGCCGCACCGAGCTGAGCACCACGTTCGCGACCGGCGCGAAGAACAGCGACATCCCGACGCCGGAGATCACGAAGGCCGGGACCATTGTCAGGTACGGGACGGTGGGGTTAATCACGAGGGCCAGCCAGCCCAGGCCGATGGCCTGCAGGCCGAGGCCGGTGGCCAGCAGGGCCCGGCCGCCGATGCGGTCGCTCGCGGCGCCCGCGATCGGCGCGATGAAGATCGGCATGGCCGTCCACGGCAGCGTGCGCAGTCCGGCCTGCAGCGGGCTGTAGTGCTGAACGACCTGGAGGAACTGCGCCAGCAGGAAGATCGAGCCGAACATCCCGAAGAACATCAGCAGCGAGGCGAGGTTGGTCAGGGCGAAGCCCCGGCTGCGGAAGAGCTGCAGCGGCAGCATGGGCTCGCGGGTGCGCAGTTCCCAGCCGATGAAGGCCGCGATCAGCAGCGCGCCGATCACCAGGGGCGGCAGCACCGTGGCGCTGGTCCAGCCGTGATCGTTGCCGCGCACCACGCCGAGCACGATGCCGAACAGGCCCAGGCTGGCCAGGACCACGCCTGGCAGGTCGAGCCGGGCGGCGGGGCCGTGGCTCTCGGTGAGCCGGGCCCGGGCGATCGGCAGCAGCACGAGCCCGATCGGGACGTTCAGCCAGAAGATCCACTGCCAGGAGGCACCCTCGACCACGGCCCCGCCGACCAGCGGGCCGATGGCGATGGCCAGGCCGCCGACGGCGCCCCAGGCGCCGAGGGCCAGGCCGCGGCGTTGCGGGGAGACCGCCGCGGACAGCAGGGTCAGGGTCAGCGGGATCAGCATCGCGGCGCCGACGCCCTGGACGGCCCGCGCGGCCACCAGCGCCCCGATGCCGGGAGCCAGCGCGGCGGCGGCTGACCCGGCGGTGAACAGCCCGAGGCCGATGGTGAATATCCGGCGGCGTCCGAACCGGTCCCCCAGCGATGCGCCGGTGAGCAGCAGCACCGCGAAGGTGAGCGTATAGGCGTTGACGGTCCACTGCAGCCCCTCCAGGGAGGCGTGCAGGTGATCGCGGATCGAGGGCAGCGCCGTGGTTACCACAAGGTTGTCAAGTGATGCCATGAACAGCGCGGCCGAGGTGATGGCGAAGGTCCAGGCCGTGCGGCCTTTAGCGGTCATTACTTCTGCCTCCTAATAAAGTGATTAGTCACTAACTTCGATGGGCATAGGTATGGGATGGCTGGGCGTTGCGGGGTTGGGTCGAGGGTTGGGCGGTCGGTGCGCTGGCGTTGCGGCTTTGCGGTCCGCTAGCGGGTCAGTCCTTGGGGCACCAGCTGGCCCAGCGTTCGTCGATGGCGGGCAGGTCCATCGCGGCAGCTACGTTCATCAGCATGCCGACGGCGAAGAAGTCGACCACCGTCTGGAAGGGCAGGCCGGTGATCCGCTCCACCATCTCCCAGAGCTTCTTGTATCCGGTCCGGGCCGCGACCTGGATCTCGGGGTCACTGCAGGCGGCGTAGATCTGCATCTGCAGGCGGAGCAGCGTCCGGTCGTCGAGCAGCTTGGTGTAGGAGTCGGCCATCGCCATCATCGCGTCGTCGCCGGTCAGGTCGCCCGCCGCCTCGGTGAAGGTGTCCTGCATCCGGCGGAAGCAGCGATCCACCAGCGCCAGGAACAGCGCCTTCTTGGTCGGGAAGAGCCGGAACAAGTAAGGCTGGCTGATCCCGGCCAGGCGGGCGACGTTCTCGGTCGAGGTGCCAGCCAGGCCATGCTCGGAGAATTCGATGACCGCGGCGTCGAGGACGAGTTCCCGGCGCTCGGCGGCGGGCATCCGCTGCTTGGTGGCTGTGCTCATGTCCACTAAGGTAGTAACCACTCACTACATTGTCAAGCGCAAGTTTTCGGGGTGCCGCGAGGCGCGCTCCGGCTCGGCGAGTGGCTCGGGCGGCGGCGTGCCTCGCGGCTCAGCCCACGGGGCGGCTGGCGGGAGAGACCGGCATCAGGCGACCCAGTGTCCTTACAGCCACTGTCGCGGGTCGTTTGGTGTCATTTCCATGATCATGGGCATTTCGGACTAAATACTGACCGTTTCGGCCCATGATCATGGTTGCAGGGCCTTTCGACTCATTATCTCAGTGGCGGATGGGGCACGGGAGGCAATTGGGGCATGCGGGACGCGGCAAGTCGGCCAACAGGGCTCTCGGGACGCGGCAAGCCAGCCCAAGGGTCGCGGCAGTGGCGGTCAGGGCGTCGACAGGGCAGCGGCGGCGGTCAGGGCTTCGAGGGCGGAGCTCTGGCGGGAGGGGTCGGGGCGGTCGAAGGGGCCGGTCCAGCGCAGGCCGGACTGGTTAGCCGCGTTCGTGCCGTGGGCCCAGACCGAGTTGGCGTTGGCCAGGATGAAGGCGCGGTAGGCGGGCGTGCGGCTGCGCAGCCACAGCTGGTACAGGTGACGGATGAAGATGCCCTTGAACTGGCTCTGGTCCCCGTCGCAGTTTCCGGCGGCCTCGCAGGGCTCGGTCAGGATGCCCGCGGGGTTCGCCGCGGCGGGACTGGCCAGCTGGCTCAGGGCGGCGTCGGCGATGGCTTGCGCCTGCTGCAGGCAGGACTGATCGCCGGTGATCTCGGTCAGGGCGGTCAGGCCACCCAGGATGACCCCCTGGTTGTAGGTCCAGGTGGGGCCGCGGTTGTTCTGCCCTTCGGCGTTCAGGCCGTCGTTGACCAGGCCGCCGGGGCCGATCATGCCGCTGGCGCTGAACCAGTCCCACTCCTTCAGGGCCCAGCCGAGATAGGCCGCCTCGCCCGGCAGGCCCTCGCCCGGCAGACGCTGGTGCAGCTGTGCGGCCAGCAGCAGGAAGAGCTCGTTGGTGACCGCGTTCTTGTAGCCGCTCTTGCGGTGCCACACCATGCCGCCGCCGCTGGCGGCCTGCCAGCCCCCGGTGTTGAAGGTGAAGATGGTCCTGGCCGCGGCCAGGTAGCGCTCTTCGCCGGTCAGGTCATACGCGGCGATCCAGGCCAGCGCCCACCACGCGTTGTCGTCGTAGTAGCTGTTGAGGAAGCGGCCGTGGGTGCGCTGGGCGGCGGTGAATGTGGTGCCGATGACACCGGCGTAGCTCGAGTCCCCGGTCAGCCTGATGTAGCCGATCAGCGCAGTCAGGGCGTTGGCCGAGTTCCACCAGCCCGTGCCGCGCCACAGCCCGGTGGAACGGCTGTACCAGCGCTGCAGCGCGGCCGCGCCCGACGTGGCGCAGGCGCGGAAATCGCGTTCGGTCATGGCGCTCAGCCGGCGATCTCGGCGGCCACCAGCGCGCCCAGCTCCCAGCAGGCCTCCAGGTCCGGTTTGGCTGGCGCCCCCTGCACGGTGACCGGCGGCCGGACCGGCCGCCACTTCAGGCCGCCGGTGATCGACTCGACCGCGCGCACCGCGCCGGCGGTGTCCATCCCGCCGTGCACGTACAGCCCGTAGGGCCGCCGCTGGGTGGCCTCCAGGCATGGGTAGTAGATGCCGTCGAAGAAGTGCTTGAGCGCACCGGACATGTATCCGATATTGGCCGGGGTGCCGAGCAGGTAGCCGTCCGCCTCCAGAACCTCCGCGGCCGCCGCGGTCAGGGCGGGCCGGACGACCACCTCCACGCCGGTGATCTCATCGGTCCGGGCCCCGCGCACGGCGGCTTCGAACATCTCCTGCAGGGCAGGCGACGGAGTGTGGTGCACCACCAGCAGCCTGGGCACAGGGGGCTAGGCTCCGCCGACCCAGACCGTCTTGGTGTTGCAGAACTCGCGGATGCCCTGGTAGTAGAGCTCGCGGCCGAACCCGGAGGTCTTCACCCCACCGAACGGCAGCTGCGGGTAAGAGGTGACGTTGCCGTTGATGAAGACCATCCCGGCTACCAGGTCGCGCACGAAGCGGCTCCGTTCGGCCTCGTCGTTTGTCCATGCGTTCGCGCCCAGGCCGAACTCGGTGACGTTGCCCAGCTCGATGGCCGCGTCGATGTCGGGGACGCGGTACAGGGTGGCCACCGGCCCGAAGACCTCTTCGGTGTGGACGCGCATCTCCGGGGTGATGCCGGTCAGCACGGTCGGCGGGTAGTAGAAGCCGGGCCCCTCGGGCGCGGCGCCGCCGCACAGCGCGTGGGCGCCCTTGGCCACCGCGTCGGCCACCAGGTGCTCGACGTCGTCGCGCTGCTGCTCGGAGGCCAGCGGGCCCACGTCGGTGTCCTCGGCCATGGGGTCGCCGACCTTCTTAGCCGACATCTGCTCGGTGAACAGCCGCTCGAACTCGTCGTAGACCGCATCGTGCACGATGAAGCGCTTGGCCGCGATGCACGACTGGCCGTTGTTCAGCAGGCGCGCGGTCGCGGCCACCTCGGCGGCCTTGCGCAGGTCAGCCGAGGGCATGACGATGAACGGGTCGCTGCCGCCCAGCTCGAGCACGACCTTCTTGATCTCGCTGCCGGCGATGGCGGCCACTGCCTGCCCCGCGGGCCCGGACCCGGTCAGGGTCGCGGCCACGACCCGGCGGTCACGCAGGATCGCCTCGATCCGCGAGGAGCCGATGAGCAGGGTCTGGAAGGTGCCCTCGGGGAACCCGGCCCGGGCGAACAGGTCCTGCATGAACAGGGCCGTCTGCGGGACGTTCGAGGCGTGCTTGAGCAGCCCGACGTTGCCGGCCATCAGCGCGGGCGCGGCGAACCGCATGGCCTGCCAGAGCGGGAAGTTCCACGGCATGATGGCCAGCACCGGGCCGAGCGGCTGATAGGTGACGTAGGCCTGCGCCGCGCTCACGGCCTGTGCGTCGGCGGCCTCGTCCGCCAGGAAGCCGGCCGCGTGCTCGGCGTAGTAGCGGCAGGCGGTGGCGCACTTGGCCACCTCCTGCTTCGCCGCGGCCAGCGTCTTGCCCATCTCGGTCGTCATCATCGCGGCGACCTGGTCCTGTTCCTTGTCGAGGATGTCGGCCGCGTTGCGCATCCACTCGGCCCGCTGCTCGAAGCTGGTCAGGCGGTAGCTCGAGGCCGCGGCCTCGGCGGTGGCCAGGCGCTGGCCG
Organism: Streptosporangiaceae bacterium; assembly: GCA_049284535.1. Lineage (GTDB taxonomy): Bacteria > Actinomycetota > Actinomycetes > Streptosporangiales > Streptosporangiaceae > Palsa-504. Next base: position 3,253 of record JBAPYC010000006.1, on the reverse strand, counting down.
ACGTCCGCCTCACTCAGCTCCTCGAACGTCTTGACGGTCTCCCCGGTCGCGGGGTTAATGGTCGCGATGGCCACGATGTGTCCTCCCTGCGGTACTGAGCGCGCGCGGCAGCGTCGCCGCGGCGGCATACAGGGGCCTTTGCCCCGAACGGGCGGCCTGACACCTCCGCGGCGCGCTTCACGGGACGGGATGTAAGCCGCTCACCATCGCGCGGAGCGTCCGTGCGTTCCGGACCGCGTTCGCGTCGCCGTCGTTGTTGAAGTAGGTGAAGACGTCCCGGCCGCTCGCCGCCCACTCCCCTATCCGGGCGGCCCACCAGCCCAGGTCGGCGTCGCTGTAGGAACCCGCGTACAGGTGATGGTGGTCCGGGCCGTGCAGCCGCAGGTAGGCGAAGTCCGCGGTGACACGCAGGACGCAGGGCAGGTTCGCGCCGGACATTACGCAGTAGCCGGCGCCGTGCGCTTCCAGCAGCGCGAAGATTTCCTCGCAGTGCCAGCTGGGATGGCGGAATTCCACCGCGATCCGCAGCCAGGCGGGCACCAGGCCAAGGAAGTAGGCCAGCCGGGCGTCGTCGCGCTCGTGCCCGGGTGCCAGCTGGACCAGCAGCACCGCGCGCCGGTCTCCCAGCTCGTGCCAGCCGGCCGCGATGCGCTCCAGCCATGCCTCGGGTCCATAGAGCTTGCGTCCGTGTGTGAGACCGCGCGGCGCCTTGACCGACAGGCGGAACCCGTCCGGCAGCCGGCGCCGCCACGAAGCGAACGCTGTGGGCCGCGGCCAGCGATAGAAGCTTGCGTTGAGCTCGGTGGTGCCGAAGCTGGCCGCGTACCGCCCCAGCCGCTCGCGGGCGGGCAGGCCGGCCGGGTACAGCTCTGGCTCCCAGTGGTCATAACTCCATCCGGAGGTGCCGACACCGATCACCCGGCGGGCGGTTCCGGGGCCGGCGGCTCGGCACGCGGGATGTCCGCGTCGAACAGGGCGGTCGACCCGGCCGGGCGGGTGGCCGCCTCGCGGGTCCGCTGGCGCAGGCGCTCCAGCGACTCGCCGTCGCCGAGCGGCACGGTGGCCTCCAGCCGGCGGCTGGCCTGTACCTCGGGGGTGTCCATGACCGCATCGACCAGGCTGGCCCGGCTACCGGGGGCGACGTGCCCGGACGGCGGGTACAGCGAGGTCCGGACGGTTCCCTCTGCGCCCTGGACGGTGCTGACTTCGGCGGCGGCAACGGTCTGGTCGCCGTCCTTGACTTCGATGTGGCGTGGCATTTCAGGGTTGGTCATCGGCGTGTCTCCAGGATCGCTGGTACTGATTAGACCAAGCGCTGCTTTGCCCTGGGTTCAGGCTTCTGGCCTGCCCGGCACGCTCAGCCACATTGCTTCCGCAGGTCCGGTTACTGGCCTGCCCGGGCCGCCCGCCCTGAAACGCCGATGCCGGGGCTTAATCTGGGCGATCTGAGCGTCTTCGCGATCGGGACGTCTCAGCGCCGGTGTACCCGGCGGCGATAAGCCAGGCTGCCCACGCCGAGCAGGATGGCCACGCCGCCCATGCCGAACAGGGCAGCGTCCTGGAGACCGGCCGTGCCGCCGCCACCGGTGACCGGCGCGACGCTGGGGTACACGGTGACCGTCGTGGTCGGGGTCGGGGTCGATAGCGGGGTCACCGTCGCGGTGATGGTCGGCGTCGGGGTGATGGTCGGCGTCGGGGAAACGGTAGTTGTGGTGACGGTGGGACTCGGGTCCGAGCTCGGGCTGACCGTGGTGGTAACGGTGCCTGAGACGGACACGGTGGGCGAGAAGATCGGCGAGCTGCTGGAACCCGAGGCGGAGCAGCCCGCGACGGCAACGGAGGCGACGACGGTCAGGGCACCAAGACCGGCGGCGGTCATTCTCGCGCTGCGGGCCGTTCCCGCTACCGATGCGCGCCCGTTCATTTAGCCTCCCTGAGACCCCTGACAAGTGGCGATCATTTCCCGTTTGCGGCATCACAAACCCGCAAGCACTCATCGACCTTAAGGCCCCCGGACCGAACAGATGCGCAATGGCGCGCGCACCATTGAAATATTAGGCTACGTGAGTAGGACATCGCCCAGAAGACGACAGGGGGCACGGCGGCATTGGGGCAGTGGCGGCGCATCGCCGGTTTCCGTGTCGTGGTGGCATGGCCGGACAGCGGTTACGCTGCTCCGCCCGTTACCCGGCCGGCCGTGCGGTCACGGCTGGCTGGCCTGGCCGGAACGGTGCTCGTCCTGGGCGGGGTGGCCGCCATCGGCTTCGGTGTGGCCGCCCAGCAGCACGCGCCACAGCCCACGGCTTCGGCGGCGGGAAATGTCGGGCCGGTCCGGGGGCCGACGCTGCGGCGCTCGGCGCCGGTATCGGTCCAGATCCCGGCCATCGGCGTGAACACCAGGCTGCTGTACCTCGGGCTCAACTCCAACGGCACTATGGCTGTCCCATCGCTGGTCACCAGCGCCAGCCTGGCCGCCTGGTACAAATACTCGGCCACCCCCGGCCAGGTCGGCGCTTCGGTCATCGAAGGGCACGTCGACAGTTATCACGGAGCGGCCGTGTTCTACCGGCTCGGGGCGCTGAAGCCGGGAAACACCATCGACGTCAAACTGGCCGACGGCGTGACCGCTATTTTCAAGGTCACCGGCGTGCGCGAGTACGCCAAAACGCGTTTTCCGGCGAAGACAATTTACCGCGCGTCCAATTACGCTGCGCTGCGCCTGATTACATGCGGCGGTGAGTTCGACTACCGCACCGGCCATTACCTGAGTTCGACGGTGGTTTTCGCCTCGCTCATCTCATCCCGGCGCTAGGGACTGCTAGCCGGCAGGTCCACCACCGAACGGCGGTACTGCCGCTCGGCCCAGGCGGCCAGCCGCACCTGCCCGGCTGTCTCGGCGGCGGTCCAGGCGTGCAGGAGGTGCAGCGGCATCCACAGCCGCAGCCGGTCCTGGTCGGCTGGCAGCAGGCGGCGGTAGGACGACAGGTAGGCACGGGCCAGTCCGGGGGCCAGCGCGCGGAGCATCAGCCGCCGGGGCCGGCCAGGTTCGAGCTCGGCCGCGAAGCGGAACAGCCACGCGGTCCGGGCGATGTCCCCGTGGCGGTCGCCTATCCCGGCGTCGGTCCAGTCGATCACCGCGACCCGTCCGGTGTCCGCTTCGGTGTCCACCAGGACGTTGAGCGGGTGGAAGTCGCCGTGGCAGATCACCGGATCCGGGACCTCCAGCCGGGGCAGGAGCGCCTCCACCGTGGCC
>JBAPYC010000005.1:0-9138 GCA_049284535.1 Streptosporangiaceae bacterium | reverse complement strand
CTGATCACGGCTGTTTCAGCCTCCTTGATCGTTACCTGATCGGGTCCGTGCAGACCGCTGGTCGCCCAGTGCGTGAGCGAGCTGGCGGCGGAGCCGGGCGTTCTCGTCGGCGAGCTGTTTGTTGCGGTCGAGGGCGGCGGTGAGCCTGGCGCGCAGCGACGCGTCGGTGGGCCGCTGGCCCGCGGGGATGACGCCGGCGGAGCCGGCGTCGTTTGCCTGTTGCCGGAGCCGGCGGATCTGGCCGCTGATGTCGGGCTGGGTATAGAGCCAGGACCGTGAGACCCCGGCGGCCTGGGCGACCCCGGCGAACGTCACGTGAGTGCCGGCCCGGTCGAGCTCGCGCAGGGCCTGGACGGCCTTGGACCTGGTTAGCTCATGCCGCCGTGCTGCAGCCTCGGTAAGCGGGTCAGGACGCACCGGCAGCAGCCTTCCCTTGCCCGCCGTCTTCGAGGGAGGCGATTATCTTGTCGAGGTTGCCGGCGACCTGCCGGTTCATCTCGGCGACGCGGGCATGGCCAGCGGCCTCGGCGGCGGAGATGATTCGCAGGGTCTGCTGCCGCTGGGCATGATGCTGCGGGAGGAACTCCGCCGTCGTCACGAACATCGGGCATGTCAGACAACTGTTGGCGTGCGGGCAGACGCGCACCATGGGAAGCTCGCAGTAGCCGTTCGGCAGCGCCTGCGTCGCCCGGGACAGCCGCTGTTTCGTCCACGCGGCCTCGCCGAGCGGGCCATCGGCCCTGACTTGGACAGGGCGGCCTTCGGCATCGACTTTGCGGGCCTTCTCCCAGTGGTCCCGGACGGTCTTATCCGGCAGCCGGGCGTAATGAGCGGTCATGAGCGGCGAGTCATGGTCGAGTATCTTCTGCACGACGTGCTGCGGGACGTCCCGGTTGATCAGGGCGGTGCCGAGGGTGTGCCTCCACTGGTGCGGGGTGATACGGGCAGGATTGCCGTGTTCGTCTCGGATGTCGCAGCGGGCTAGCCAGGAGTACAGGGCCCGCCGGTAGGCTCCGCCGTGCATTGGCTTGCGGCCGTCGCGGTTGGCCTGGGCCTGGGGGAACAGTACTGTCTGGCCAGCCGGGTAGTCGCCTTGCACGCGTGCCTGCTGGTCGCGGATCAGCTGCGCGAGCTGGTCATCGAGGGGGACGAGCGCCTCGCGGTTCATCTTGTGGTTGAGGTAGCGCAGGTAGGGCGTGCCGTTGCTGTCGCTGACCAGGCAACCGAACGGGAGGCGGATCGCGTCGCTGATCCGCAGCCCGCAGCGGATCAGGATGAGGGTCACCAGCTGGTAGGCGGGGTTGCCCCACAGGGCGAGGTTGGCGGGGTCTTCGACCTGCGCCATCACCTGCTCGGCGACCGCGCGCGGGAGCCGCTGCGGGCGGGCCCTGGGATAGTCCTCTGGGTAGATCACGGCGGTGGCGGGCAGGGCGTCGTCCCAGCCGTGGCGGCGGATGGCGTCGAGGAACGCGTTCAGCGAGCCGATGTATTTCGGGTGGTCGGCCTTGCCTGCCAGTTCGTGCTGCAGGACTGCAAGGTAGCGCTCGATCAGGTCCCGGTCGACCTGCCCCAGTCCCTGGACCGGGACCTTGGAGGCGGCCAGGAACTGCCCGAACCGGGTGATCGCGCGGATGCCCTGGTAGATGGCGTCGGACCGGCCGCCCGCCGCGGCACGCCACCGGGCCCATCGTTTGGCCAGCGCCTTCAGCCAGGGCTGCGGGATCTGGCCGAAGCGGATCGCGGCCTGCTGGCCCGGGACCCCCAGGGCCCGCAGCCGCCACAGGTCACGCGGGTATTCGGTATCCCACCGGCAGCCGCCCTCGCGCAGGTCCTCGACCTCACGGCGGGCCGAGATCAGCAGCGCCCGCGCGGAGTCTCCCCGGCGCGGCAGCTTTCCCGCCCACTCCGCCTCGCTCAGGTCCAGGATCGAGACGGCGCCGCTGGCCGCCAGGACGGCGGCCGCACGCCGGGCGGTGACCGGATGAGTCTTGCCCTGGCTATGGTCCCGGCGGCACTGCAGGGCGTATTGCATCTCAAGCTTCAGCTGCCGTCCCAGCTTCCCCAGGTGGACCTGCCGCTCACGCGAGCCGGCCCGGTCCGGGTTCACCGGCCCGGCCATGGCCAGGTAGTGGTCCAGGTCAGGCTGGCCGTTGTCGTGCCACCGCGCGTAGTGGGCGTGGCACAGCCCGCGGGCCTGCACCGCCCTGCCGCAACGGCCGGCCCGGCACCGGTCCCCGCCGAAGACCGGGTCATCGAGCCCGAACGCAAGCTCATCAGCGCGGAACTCGGGCCGGACCGCGGCCAGCAGCTTTTCCAGCAGGCTGGAGGCCACCGGGAGCTGCCCCGCGGCACCGGGCGCCGGGCCGGCGGGGCGGCTCACCGGTCTTCCTCCTCGCCGTCGAAGACTGTCGCGGTCAGCCGGACCTTCACGTGATGGCGGCGGGCCGCCGCGTGCAGCCAGGTCGCCCCGCCGCCGAGCTGGTGCTCCTGGTGTTCTTCCAGCGCCAGCGCCGCCCGCCACACGCCGAACGTCTCCCGCACCCGCGCCGCCGGGGCCAGGCCGTTTACCTGCCCGGCCAGCACCGACCCGGCCGGGCCGACCGTCCAGGCGATGCACGGCAGATCCCCATGGCCGTCGAGGATCGCGGCCAGCTCGGCGGCGGCCCGCCGCTGCCAGCGGGCCTGATCGGCCTGGAACATGCTGGTCACCAGGTCACCTCCCGCCCGGTGAACCAGCCCGCCTTCTCCAGCGCCGCGCGGGCATCAGCGGCGGTCAGGTGCCCGTAAACGGCCAGCGTGACGGTCACCGACGAGTGACCCAGCAGCTTGGAGACGACCTCGATGGACACGCCGTCGCGCAGCCACCTGGTCGCCGCCGAGTGCCGGAACCAGTGCGGGTCGAACGCGATCCCGGTCCTCGCCCGGATCCGCAGGACCAGGTCATAGGCCGCCTGATACGCCCACGCGTGCCCCTTCGGCTCCGCCCAGATGTTGACGAAGACATGGTCGCTGTCGATGCCGCCGTACTCTTCGTGCAGGTAGTCGCCATAGAGCCGGATCAGCTCGCCGCCGACGGGGACCGTCCGGCCGCCGGACTTGGCCCTCGCCCCGTTCGCGTTCTCCCGCGGCACGATGCTGATCTCCTGCTCGGCGGCGGCGATGTCCTCATGACGGAGCCCGAGGGCCTCGCCGGCCCGGCAACCGCTTTCGTAAAGCAGGGCGAAGAAGAAGCGGTCCCGCAGCCGGGTGCAGGCATCCAGGATCGCCTGCGTCTTGGCAACCGTGAGGACCCGCGGCAGTTTCTCCGGCGCCTTGAGCGAGATCGCCCGGCCGCGATACGGCCTGCTCTTGCTGACGTGGTGCAGGAACGGCTTCCACCCGCCCCGCCCGCCAGTCCTCCACGCGGCCATCAGGTCGCCGACCTCTGCGCCGTTGCGGGCCTGGTGCGCATAGAACGCGCTGACGGCGGCGAGCTTGCGGTTCACCGTCGAAGCGCTGACCTCCGCGGCCGCCATCGGCAGCACCGCGACCTCGCCGGACCGGCCCGCCGGGGGAAGCCGCAGCCAGGCGACGAACTCGCCGACGTCCTCCAGCCTGGCCTCACGCCAGTTGAGAGAACGGAAGCTGATGAACTCCCAGTAATTCTTGAGATCGTGGGCGTAGGCCTTGACCGTGTTCGGCGACCGGCCGATGTCGGTCAGATAGGCCAGGAACCGGTCCACCGGGACGACCGGAACATCGTCGTCCCCGAGAACCGTCCACGATCTTGTCCCCGAACCAGGGATCACCACCGGATGCACGAGCATCTTCTCCTCCTTGAACCGCGTCATGGACAAGGCAGGAGATAACCACGGATGAACCGTCATCCGGGCACGTGAGAACGCTCGTGGTGGACGTTAAAGACACGTCAGCTGAGGCTGGAGATAATGCACGGTTATCTGGCGCAGCTGCAGGTCGGCGGGCAGGTGATCCAGTTCCTGAGCCACCGCGGGTACCCGGTGCCGTCCCCGGCGTGCCTGCAGCAGATCGGGGACGCGTTCCGCCGCCGGGTCGCCTCGTTCGCCGAGGCCAACCACATCCCGGTGGTGACGCTGAAGGCCGCCGACCGCAACATCGAGGTGATGCAGCCTTATCTGGACCGGGCTGCGGCCACGGGCCGGTCGCAGGTCGCGGCGATCGGGGTGGCCCAGGAGCCACAGCGGGTACTCATCGCCCGCCAGCGCCCCACTGATCCGGGCAAGTGCCCGCAGTTCTCCTTCGACAAGAAGGACCGCCGGGTCACGGTCTACTACTTCTACTTGTGGGATGCCAGCTTCGGCCCGGCGTTCATCAAGATCTGCACCTACTGCCCGTGGCCGGTGAAGATCTGGGTCAACGGGCATGAGTGGGCCAAGCAGCAGGCCCGCAAGGCCGGGCTGGCCTTCACCGAGCTGTCCAACGGATTCGCCGCCTGCCAGGACCCGGCCATGCTGCAGAAGATCTGCGACGCGCTGCAGCCCGGCACCATCGAGGTGTTCTTCCAGCGGTGGCTGTCCCGGCTGCCGCTGCCGCTGGACGCTGCCGACCAGCAGGCCGGCTACTGGTGGGAGTGCTCGATGGCCCAGGTCGAGGTGTCCCGCACCATCGTGTTCGCCCAGCCCCGCCACGCCCGGGCGTTCTTCGAGGCGCTGGTCACCGACAACCTGGACCTGGGCCGCCCGGACACCGTCGAGATCGTCTTCGGCCGGCGGATCATCAACGGCAGGCAGCGCGCCACCCAGGGCACGTTCAAGACCAAGGTGATCACCTGCGGCACCGAGATCACCATCAACGCGTTCTACCGCCACTCCCGGATCAAGCAGTACCTCAATTATCTCCAGGCTTAACTGGCGTGTCTTCAACGTCCAGCACGAGCGTTCTCACCTGCCCGGATAGCGGTTCATCCGTGGTTATCTCCTGCCTTGTCCATGACGCAGTTCAAGGAGGAGACGATGCTCGTGCATCCGGTGACGGTTCCCGGCTCGGGGACCCGATCGTGGACGGTGCTGGGGGACGACGACGTGCCGGTCGTCCCGGTCGACCGGTTCCTGGCCTATCTCACCGACATCGGCCGGTCGCCGAACACGGTCAAGGCCTACGCGTTCGATCTCAAGAATTACTGGGAGTTCATCAGCTTCCGCGGCCTGGACTGGCGCGAGGCCCGGCTGGAGGACGTCGGGGAGTTCGTCGCCTGGCTGCAGCTTCCCCCGGCGGGCCGGGCGGGCGAGGTCGCGGTGCTGCCGTCCGCGGCAGCCGAGGTGACGGCCGCGACGGTGAACCGCAAGCTCGCCGCGGTGAGCGCGTTCTATGCGCACCAGGCCCGCAACGGCGCTGAGGTGGGCGACCTGCTGGCCGCGTGGCGGCCCGGCGGGCGAGGAGGGTGGAAGCCGTTCCTGCACCACATCGGCAAGGGGAAGCCGTATCGCGGCCGGGCGATCTCGCTGAAGGCGCCGCAGAAGCTGCCGCGGATCCTGACCGCCGCCGAGGCGCAGGCAATCCTGGATGCGTGCACTCGGCTGCGGGACCGCTTCTTCTTCGCCCTGCTTTACGAGAGCGGCTGCCGCGCGGGAGAAGCCCTGGGCCTCCGCCACGAGGACATCGCCGCCGCGGAGCAGGAGATCAGCATCGTGGCGCGGGAGAACGCGAACGGGGCGAGGGCCAAGTCCGGCGGCCGGACGGTCCCCGTCGGGCCGGAGCTGATCCGGCTGTATGCCGACTACCTGCACGAGGAGTACGGCAGCATCGACAGCGGCCATGTCTTCGTCAACATCTGGGCGGAGCCGAAGGGGCACGCGTGGTCCTATCAGGCGGCCTATGACCTGGTCCTGCGGCTGCGGGCCAGGACCGGGATCTTTTTCGATCCTCACTGGTTCCGGCACGGTGCCGCGACCCGGTGGCTGCGCGACGGCGTCCCGGTCGAGGTCGTGTCCACGCTGCTTGGTCATTCATCGGTAACCATCACGTCGTCGGTCTATGGGCACCTGACGGCGGAGGACGCGCGGGTGGCGCTGGAGAAGGCCGGCTGGCTCACTGGGAGGGCGGTGTCGTGGTGACCGGCGGCTGGATCACGCAGGCCGACCGGTCCCGCTGGCAGCAGCGGGCCGCCGCCGAGCTGGCCGTCATCTTGGCCGCGCACCCGGGCATCCCGGTGATCGCATGGACCGTCACCGCGTCCGGCGGGGCCCTGTGCGGCCAGGTCCTCGCACCCGCTGCGGGCAGGCGCGGGCTGTTCGGGCAATGGCGGCAGGCGCTGGGACTCGGCGAGGTCACCGAGACCCCGTCCGCCGGCGGGACGCCTGTTTACCTGCACGCCCGCGGTGCCCGCGGCGGCGTCGCGGTCAGCATCGCCGCGACCGTCTTCGATGACGGGGAGGACGGCCGGTGAGCGTCCCCGTCGGCCCGGATGCCGGGGAGTACCGGGTCCCTGGCGGCCTGCTGGAAAAGCTGATGGCCGTGGTGCGCCCGGAGTTCCGGGCTGACGTGCTGGCCTTCGACGCCGCCGACCCGGTCTTCGGGAGTCCCGCCTGCATGGTGGGCGGCTGCGGCCGCCCGTCCAGCAGCCGGGGACTGTGCGTCGGCCATGAAGGACGCTGGCGCAGCTGCGGACGGCCCCCGCTGGAGGAGTTCGCCGCGACGACGGCAGCGGAGTTCGCCCAGTCCGCCCTGCTGCACTGCCGGGTTCCCGGCTGCGGATACGGGGTCGCGGCCATGGACTTGTGCAACCGTCACGCCCGGCACTGGATCAAAGCGGGCCGGCCCGGGATCGACGGCTGGCTCGGCGCGCTGCCTCCCGGCCTGGCCGCTGCTGGCCGGGGCCGGGAGTGCGCGGTGCCCCGCTGCCCCGTCTGGGCGCAGCCGGAGGGAATGCTCTGCCGTGTCCACCAGCGCGCCTGGATCCGCCACGGCCGGCCCGGCATGGACGAATGGCTGGCCCGGCCTGCGGGCCTCCGGCCTGGCCTGCCTGCCCATGAGCAGATCGACCTGCGCGGGCTGCCGCCGGCGCTGAAGCTGGAACTGCAGTACGCGCTGCAGCACCGTCGTGACGACCAGACGGTCCGGGTGCGGCCCCGGGAAGTCCGCGGCGCCGTCGGGCTCCTGCGGAAGGCGAAGGCCGGGTCGGTGCTCGACCCGGGCCTGGACGGCACCGTGGTGCCCGCCGCGCACCGGGGACTGCTCCGCTACGCCCGCCGGGTCCTGGAAGACCTGGCCGAGGGCGCCGGCTGGGACGCCGAGTATCCCCGCGACACCTGGAAGCTGCGCCGGCTGGGAATCAGCGGGAAGGGCGCCGAGATCCGCTTCGGGGACATCCCCCAGCCCTGGCTGAAAGACCTGGCCAAACGATGGGCCCGCTGGCGGCTGTCGACCGGAGTGCCCGGCGAGCGCGCGCAGGCCGGCATCCGGGCGGTCACCCGGCTGGCTGGCTTCCTCGCCGCCCGGGACGTCACCGCGCTGGCCCAGGTCGACCGGGCCCTCCTCGAACGCTACCTGGCCGACCTGCACCGCGAGCTCGCCGGGCAGGACATCCAGGGCAAGCAGACCGGCCAGCTGGCGGCGTTCCTCACCGACACCCGCCGGCACGGCTGGGACGCCACGCTGCCGCCTGATGCCGTGCTCTACCCCGAGGATTACCCGGCAGCGCCGAAGGCCGGCAGTGCCCTGCCCCGCCACGTCGCCGAGCACGTCATGCAGCAGGTCGAGGACGAGGCCCGCCTCGCCAGGTGGGACAACCCCGCCTACCGGCTGATCACCCTGATCCTCGTCCAGTGCGGACTGCGGATCTCCTCCGCCCTGACCCTGGCGTTCGGCTGCGTCACCCGTGACAGCCAGGGCGCCCCCTACCTGCGGTACTACAACACGAAAATGAAAAGGGAAGCACTCGTGCCCATCGACGAGGAACTCGCCGCCGACATCCGCGGCCAGCAGGAACGCGTCACCAGCCGGTGGCCGGCCCAGACGCCGGCGCTGTTCCCGCGGCCCCTGCGCAACATCACCGGACAGCACACCATGACCAGCGGGACCTACCGGGATGCCCTCTACCGCTGGCTGGAACGCTGCGACATCCGCGACGAGCACGGCGAACCGGTGCATCTCACGCCCCATCAGTGGAGGCACACGCTGGGCACCCGCCTCATCAACCGCGACGTCCCCCAGCACGTCGTGCAGAAGATCCTCGACCACGACTCTGCTGAAATGACCGCCCTCTATGCGCGGCTATCCGATAAGACCGTCCGGGAACACTGGGAGAGAGCCCGCAAGGTCGGCGCGTCCGGGCAGCCCGTCCAGATCAACCCCGACGGCCCGCTCGGCGACGCCGCCTGGACCGGCCAGCAGCTGTCCCGCGCGACGCAGGCGCTCCCGAACGGCTACTGCCAGCTCCCGGTCGTCAAGACCTGCCCGCATGCGAACTCATGTTTGACTTGCCCGATGTTCGCGACTACCGCCGAGTTTCTCCCGCAGCACCATGCCCAGCGGCAGGCCACCTTGCAGATCATCTCCGCAGCCGAAGCCGCAGGCCATGTCCGCGTCGCCGAGATGAACCGGCAGGTCGCCGGCAACCTGGACAAGATCATCACCGCCCTTGAGAACGAGGAACCCGATGACAAGGGAGCAGCCGCCGGTGCGCAGTGACCCGCTCTCCGAGGCCGCCGCCCGGCGGCACGAGCTGACCAGGGCGAAAGCCGTCCAGGCCCTGCGCGAGCTCGACCGGGCCGGCGCTCCCGTGACATTCGCCGCCGTCGCGCAGGCGGCAGGGATCTCACGGTCGTGGCTCTATACCCAGCCCGACATCAGCGGCCAGATCCGCCGACTGCGAACCAAGGCAGACGGGGTCGGCTCCGCCGCCATCCCCGCGGGCCAGCGGGCCACCGACGCGTCGCTGCGCGCCAGGCTCACCACCGCCCTCGACCGCAACAAGCAGCTTGCCGACGAGAACGCCCGGCTCCGCCGCCAGCTCGCCCGCGCACTCGGCGACCAGCGGTCGGCACGGGACCCGATCAGGTAACGATCCATAGTGGTGAAACAGCCGGGATCGGGCCGCGAGCGTCTCGTCGGCGACACTGTCCACGACGGGACGCCGCAGGTCACGGCCCCGGCTGACGCGGCCGCTAAAGATAACCTCAA
>JBAPYC010000004.1:0-8334 GCA_049284535.1 Streptosporangiaceae bacterium | reverse complement strand
AGCACGCCGGTCGCCGCCGCCGTGGTCACCCCCGTCGCGAAGGCCGGCCCGTACGTTGTCGACTGGTCGAGGTGGAAGCGCAGGTTGAGCTGCGCGAAGACCGTCAGTGCCAGCGCAAGCAGGCCGTCGACCTTGGCCGGTGTCCACCATCGCATGAGCGCAACGTATCGCGGCCGTGCGCCGATGTCCTCCTCCGTGAGATGGATGCGGCTGCTGCCGCAGTAGGTAACGTCGCCGCGTAACTCGCGACTTGCGGCGCAGCGGGGAGCGACTCGCGCCGGACGGCGGGGAGGGCGGTGCTGACCGACGCTTGGTGCCATCGGCCGCGGATGGCGGCCCTCGCGGAAGGACATCCATGGACATCACACTCAAGCGCCTCGGCGGCTGGGCACTCATCATCGGCACGATCGTCGCGACGCTTGGCTATCTCGCGGCCGCCTTGCTCGTGCACGGCTCCGGCGACGCGCGTTACGCCGACGCGCACTGGTCGCTCTATAACGGCATCGCGGTCGGCGGCGATGTTCTCATCGTGCTCGGCATGCCGGTGCTGCTCAGCTTCCGCGGGCGTTCACGAACGCTGATCACGATCGGGTACGTCGGATTCTTTGTGGCGATGGTGATGCTGAACGTCGGTGAGGGCGTCATCGAGGCGTTCGTCAAGCCGTACCTGGTCCACCACGGCGTCCCGGTCAGCGATCCGACTGGGCTCACGATCTACGAGTCGGTGGCGCTGATCGGTGTCGTGGTTGGCCTGATCTGCCTGGGCATCGGGGTGCTGCGTGCGCGCACGCTGCCGTGGTGGGTCGGGGTGCTCTTCTTCTGCGGGCTGCTCGGCGCGGCCGGACTTCAGGGGGCGATCTCCCTGCTGCCCGACTACCTGCTGTTCATCGCCCTCTTCACGGTCGGGGTGATTACCCTGCGCCAGCCAGTCCAGGTTCCGGCCGCCGAACCGCAGCCCGTCGCCGCCTGAACGCAGGTCCGGGCTGGAGTACCGGCCGCGCGTCCTTGCGGAGCGCCGTCCACGGGGGACGGCGCTCCGCGCCGTGCAAGACCTTCGAATCACTGTTCCGGAGCGGCGCCTAGTCTTCGCGGAGCGTGCGGCTGGGAGTAACGCCGTACGCCTGGTGATGGCCATCAGCTCGTCGCGGTCTCCGCGCAACCCCAAGGCCAGCGCCTGGCCCAGCGCGGCCACGTCGGCTTCGGCGGGCACCTCGGCCGGGTCTACCCAGAACACCGACTCGCCCGCGAAGCTCACCTGCGGCGGGGGCAGCGCGGTCCCCGGCCTGCCAGTGCACCTGCGCAAGGCGTGCGTTAGCCAGGTACCCGCCCTCCAGCCCGGCCGAGACCATACCCCGGACCCGGCCGCCCTCCCCCGGCGTCGACGCGGCGTTGACGACCTGCTGCATGTGCCTGACCGTGATGTCGTCGCAGCGGAGCCCGGCGATGACCGGGACTGCGAACCGCTCGCGCAGGCGGCGCTGGGTATGGGCGTGCTTGCGGGACCACTGCCGGTGGACCCGGAGCCAGTCCGCGGACAGGTAGTAGGCGATCAGGTCCGCGCCGCGCAGCGTCATGTTGGGCGCATCGGCTTGCAGCCGCTCGGTGACGTTGGCCAGCCTGGCGGCGAGCTTGTCCTCGGTCGCCGCCTCGCACTACTGCCGCTGGCCGTTCTCGTGCCAGACCGCCCGCCAGCGGCCCTGATCCCCACGCGGGCCGCCGCCCCGGGTGGCCGCCCGCCCGGTCCCACTCACAAGTGCCCGGCCGGATGCCGTGCGGCCGGGTTTTGCCTGCTTGGAGACCCGGCTGTGAGCCAGTTGTGGGGTTTTCGCGGGGAAACTGCTCCCCGAGGGCGCTTGCTGCGCCATGGCGATCCTCTTTCTTCCTGCGTTATCGCAGGAAGAGGGCCGACAATGAAAGCTGAGATGGCTCCCGCGCTTGGACTCGAACCAAGAACCTGCCGGTTGTCTCGTCCGTCGTTGTCGTCATATGGCGCTGTCGAGCAGTAGTCGCTTTGACCTGCACCGATGCTCAGTTCCACGAGCTTTCATCTGTCATTCGCCATCGTCACCGCGTGTCGTTAGCGGGGGATAAATGCGGGATGCTTTACCGTCGATTTCATGCCACGCAGACTGCCTTGTTCGGATGTCAAGCCTGGCAGCTGACAAGTGGTGGAGACCCGAGCTGCATATATGCGCAAGTACATCCGAGCACGCAAGGAACGCCGTCGAACCCTCCTGACCGAAATGCTCGGAGGCAAGTGCGCTCGGTGTGGATCGACTGAGCGCTTGGAGTTCGACCACATCGACCCGTCGACCAAGCGTTTCGGCATCTGCTCAGATCTGTCTCGGGCGTGGGCTGACCTGCTCGAAGAAGTAGCGAAGTGCCAGCTACTTTGTAAGCCATGTCACGTCGCCAAGGGCAGGGAAGATCGCCCCGAGGTACCTCACGGACTGTACCGGTATGAGTACTATCGCTGCCGTTGCGAAGTGTGCCGGGCCGCTAACTCCATCGTGGCGGCTGAGAAGCGAGAGAGGTCTGCCCAACGGAGTCGCGCCAGGGCCAACGTGTCAGGTACCCTCGATCACGAGCGATCCGGCGTAGCTCAGCTGGCAGAGCACTCGGCTGTTAACCGAATTGTCGTAGGTTCGAATCCTACCGCCGGAGCTGATGATGGAGGGTTGGTCCCCGCAGCCAAAGCGTGGGAAAAGCGTGGGCCTGAAGATCGACGGATCAGACCTCCAGGCCCACAACCTGGGAAGATGTGCGATCCGGCGTCGGGCAACGAGAAATCTGCCGGTTAACAGCCGGCTGCCCTGCCAATTGAGCTACGCGGGATCGACCGGTAAAAGGGTAGGGCACCTGGGGCATGCTCGCGACGGCCATCAGCGGCCGGGCTCGCGTTTATCAGCTGCTTACCTAACGAGTACGCTCGCGTAATGGGGGAAGGTCATGTTCTACACGTGACCTAATGCGCGAAAGGGGTACCAGATGCGATACCGTGCCACGTTCCTAGTGGGCTTCGCGGTCGGCTTCATCGTCGGCGCGCGAGCGGGCCGCGAACGTTACGAGCAGATCAAGAAGGCCGGCCAGAAGGTCGCGGCGAACCCGACCGTCCAGCAGGCTGCCCGCACCGCGGGCGGGAAGGCCTCTGACCTCAGCAAGGTCGCCGCCAGCAAGGCCTCGGAGCGGATGCCGAAGATCACCGAGACGGCGAAGACCGGCGCCACCAAGGTGCGCGGGCAGCTGGACCGGATCCAGGGCGGGCGCGCAGGCGATCCCGAGCATGTCACCGTGAACGGCAGCGGGCCGGTCGGCTAGCGCGGCCGGGCGGTGCGGGACACCGCGGAACCCGGGGCTCGCGGTGTTCAGCGCCGCGAGACCCCGGGTTCTGGCCGTCTCAGTCGAGGTACTCGCGGAGCATCTGGGCCCGGCTGGGATGCCGGAGCTTGGCCAGGGTCTTGGACTCGATCTGGCGGATCCGCTCGCGGGTGACGCCGAATTCCCGGCCGACTTCCTCCAGCGTGCGGGGATGCCCGTCGGTCAGGCCGAACCTGAGCTGAATGATGCGCTGCTCCCGCTCGGCCAGGTTGTCCAGAACCCGCTCGAGCTGGTCCTGCAGCATGATGAACGCCGCGGCCTCGATGGGGACCACGGCGTCCGCGTCTTCGATGAAGTCCCCCAGGTCGGACTCTTCCTCGCCGATCGGCGACTGCAGGGATACCGGCTCCTGCGCGACCCGCCGGATCTCCGCGACCCGGTCCGGCTCCAGCCCCATCTCCGCGGCGATCTCGCCGACGGTGGCTTCCCGGCCTAGCTCCTGTTGCAGCTGGCGCTGCACCCGGGCGAGCTTGTTGATGGTCTCGACCATGTGCACCGGTACCCGGATGGTCCGGGCCTGGTCGGCGATGGCCCGGGTGATGGCCTGCCGGATCCACCAGGTGGCGTACGTGGAGAACTTGTAGCCGCGGGTGTAGTCGAACTTCTCCACCGCCCGGATCAGGCCCAGGTTGCCCTCCTGGATCAGGTCCAGGAACACCAGCCCGCGGCCGATGTAGCGCTTGGCGATGGACACCACCAGCCGCAGGTTCGCCTCAATCAGCCGCTGCTTGGCCTTCTCCCCCTCTCCCACCAGGAGTTCCAGGTCGCCGTGGATGGCGCCCAGCATGGGGAACACGCCGGCCAGCTTCTCCTCGGCGAACAATCCCGCCTCGATCGCCTTAGCCAGCTCGACCTCGTCCTCAGCGGTCAGCAGCGGCACGCGGCCGATCTCCCGCAGGTAGATCCGGACCAGGTCGCCGGTGGGAGCCCGCCGTCCGTCCGCGGCCCGTTCGGCCTGCCTGATCTCCGCCTCGCTGAGCGCGTCGTCCTCGCGGGGGACGTCCAGCACGTCGATGCCCTCGTCGGTGAGGGTGCGTACCGCCGTGTCGATGGCTTCCGGAGGCAGGTCGGCGCGGTCGAGCGCCACCATGACATCGGCCATGGTCAGGGAACCACGCTCCCGCCCTAGCGCCACGAGATCCGTCAGCTGCTCCGCTGGCGATGGTCCGTTCGTTAGTACGGTGAGGGTCACGGCAACAGTCTGCGTCACGGACCCGGGGTTACGGGGGACCTAATTTTGTTACTCGCCGGCTACACAAGCGCGGCTGCACCGCAGGTTTCAGGCCCCCGCAGCCCGGTCTAGCAGTGCTTTCCTGCGTTTCTCCAGTCCCACCAGGTCCCCGAACAATCTGTTGTAACCGGCTTGCTCCTCGACCGGATTCATCCGCTGCAGCCGGGCCTTGACCGAGCTGATCTCCCGGCTGACCGCCAGCTCCCCCACCTTGGCCAGGAGCATCTCCGCGTACTTGGCGTCCGGCTCGCCGTCGACCTTCACGGGCTCGACGGCCAGCGCGGTCACGAACGCCTGGGCCCGCTCATTCGGCGCGGCCTCCCGCAGCCGGGCGGCCCACTCCCGCCCGCTGGTGCCGCCGGCGGTGGTCCCGCCGCACCCGGCGATCAGCGTGAAAACCGCGCCGTGCACGGGCGCGGTGAAGGCGTCCGGGCCGAGCGTGTCGAACTCCGGCCCGCACAGCGCCGGCCGCTGGACCGCGAGCTTCAGCGCCTCGCGCTCCACCCAGGTCGCGGGGTCACTCAGATTGTACGGCTGCCCGCCGCTGCCGGGGGGCCCGCCGTTGGCCCGCGTCCCGCCGTTCCGCGATTCACCGTTCCGCGACTCACCGTTCCGGGAACCGCCGTTCCGGGAACCGCCCTGAGAGCCGAACGGGCCCGGCGGCGTGCCCCGCCGCCCGGGCCGCGCGTCCCCGTTGCCACCCGCATGCGAGTTCACCCGGGCCAGCACGAACTGCTCGTCCATCAGGCCCAGCCAGCGGTCCAGGTTGATGGCGTACCGCTTGCGCAGCCCGGGGTCCTTGATCTTGGCCACGATGGGCGCGGCCTCGTCCAGCGCCGCGAGCTGGCCCTCACTGGTGCTGGCGTCGTGCCGGCCGAGAACGCCCTTGATGGCGAACTCGAACAGCGGGACCCGCCGGGCGATCAGGTCGCGGACAGCGGCGTCGCCGTGCGCCAGCCGGACGTCGCAGGGGTCCAGCCCGTCGGGCTGTACGGTCACGAACGTCTGCGTGACGAACTTCTCCTCCATCCCGAAGGCGCGCTGGGCCGCCCGCTGGCCGGCCGCGTCGCCGTCGAAGGTGAAGATCACCTCGCCGAGGGACCGGTCGGTGTCCATGATCAGCCGGCGCAGCACCTTGATGTGGTCCTCGCCGAACGAGGTGCCGCACGTCGCCACCGCGGTCGGCACCCCGGCCAGGTGACAGGCCATCACGTCGGTGTAGCCCTCGACGATGACCGCCTGCCGGTGCTGCGCGATCTCCCGTTTGGCCAGGTCGGCCCCGTAGAGCACGGTGCTCTTGTGGAACAGCGAGGTCTCCGGGGTGTTCAGGTACTTGGGCCCGTCGTCGTCGGGGTCCAGCTTGCGGGCGCCGAACGCGATGACGTCGCCGGACAGGTCCCGGATGGGCCACATCAGCCGACCGCGGAACCGGTCCCGGGCACCGCGGTTACCCTCCCGGGCCAGCCCGGCCGCGATCAGGTCGGCGTCGGTGAAGCCGCGGCCGCGCAGGTGCCGGGTCAGCTCCTCCCAGGCCTTCGGCGAGTAGCCGACCCCGAACCGCTCGACGTCGGCCAGCTCGAAGCCGCGCTCGGCCAGGAAAGCACGCGCAGGTGCGGCGTCGGGCGCACCCAGCCGTTCGGCATAGAAGGCCGCCGCCGCCCGGTGCGCGTCGATCAGCCGGCGGCGCTGGCTCTGCTCCTGGCCCGGCACGTAGCCGCCCTGCTCATAGCGCAGGTCGATCCCGGCCCGGCCGGCCAGCCGTTCCACCGCCTCGACGAAGGACAGGCCGTCGATCTTCTGCACGAACTTGATGACGTCGCCGCCCTCGCCACACGAGAAGCAGTTCCCGGTGAGGATATTGTCCTCGAGCGTGAAGGCGTGGCCTTCGTCAACCGTGGCGCAGTAAACCTCTTCCACCCGGTCCGTTGGGGTCACCTCGCGGACCACCCAGCACTTCCGCTCGTACGCCTTGCTGGCACCGCGGAACCGCAGACGATGGTGGTCGAGCAGGAAGAATTCCTCAGTGAGATCCGAATCGACAAAGACGATCTTGAATATCGAACTCGGCTCCCGGCCCTCGAACCCCACTCGCACCTGCTCGCTAATGCCGTAAGTCCCGATGCCCAGACGCGTGCAGACCATGCGAACGTGTTCAAGAACCTCACGGTCCGCGCAGTTAAGCATGACCGTGCCCGTCGCCGAGACGCAGCCGTCAGCCGCGAAGTACCCGGCCAGCCAGCCGTAAAGATAAGGGGTGGACTCGTCGAGCGGGGGAAGTTCCTTGAAGAACCGCGGCAGATGATGCACCAACAGCTGACGGCCGTGCTGTGTGACCATGCTCAACGGGAACCATTTAAGTAGGGCGGCATCCTTGACGCCATCCAGCTGAGCCATCGCGCCAGTGCCGTTCCGTATGCCGTCGCCGAACGTCAGACCGTGCGCGACGCCGAACGGGGACGGCGTGGTGTTCCTGACCCTGGTCCCTGGGAACTTCGAGACGAGCCTGTGGCCAGGCCGAAGGTCGCGAGTTGTCTCTTCGCGAACTGACGACCGCTTTCTGCCCGCGCGTACGAACCAGCGATGCTCGGCCGTCGCGTAGATTTCCTTACTTACGCCATTTCGTGTCAGCCTCAGCCTCATTAGCGGCTGCACACCGAATGACCGGAAGGGAGCGTCGACCCAATTTCCGCTCTTCGCCAGCACTCGGTGTGTGCCACCGGCTAGCTCACGGATCGGCTGGACGCCTTCCCAGGTCAGTACCCTCGTTTCCCCCGCCAGGCAGTAGAAAAGGCCCCTCGCTGGGGTGACGTTGAAGGACGGCGTCTTCTCATCGTGGAACGGGCACAGCCCCTTGAGGGACCCGCCACCAGCGCCCTTCAGCTGCAGGTACTCGCCGATCACCTCGTCGATGGGCGAGCGCTCGCGAACCGCTGCGATGTCTTCGTCGCGGATCCGCCCAGCCACCATGTACCTCCGCTCACCGCACCCCGACGCCGCGAGTCTAGTCCCGGGTACCGACATTGGCGCCCGGACCTGGCGGACTCGCCGTTCGCTAGCCTGGCAACGTGGCTGACCTGCTCGTGCTGTGGGACCTTGACTACACGCTGGTGAATGCGAACGGCCTCGGCACGCGGCTGTACGAGGTGGTGTTCCGGGAGCTGTTCGGCCGGGAGCTGCCCGCGGTCGCGCCCAAGGCCGGGCGGACCGACCGGGCCATCATCACCGACACGCTCGCCCTGGCAGGGATACCCGCGGACCGCGAGCAGGTCGACCGCTTCCTCGCCGCGCTGGCCCGGCTGGCGGCCGCGCCGGATGGAGCCGTGCGGGCCGACGTGCACGCCCTGGACGGCGCGGCCGCCGCCATCGCCGCGCTGGCCTCCCCCGATCTGGCCCGGCCAGGTATCCGCCAGTCGGTGCTCACCGGCAACATCCGGCCGCTGGCTGAGCTGAAGCTCGGCCTGGCTGGCCTGGGCGATCACCTGGACCTGGACGTTGGCGCCTACGGGGACGTGCACGAGATCCGTGCCGAGCTGGTGGCGGTCGCCCGGAGCGCCGCGGCGCGGGTCTACGGCGGCTCGTTCGACGGGCCGGCCACGGTCCTGGTCGGGGACACGCCACTGGACGTAGAGGCCGCGCTGGCCACCGGAGCCCGCGTCGTGGGCGTGGCCACCGGCAGCTACACCGCGGCCGAACTGGCTGCGGCGGGTGCCCGCGTGGTGCTGCCC
>JBAPYC010000003.1:0-3300 GCA_049284535.1 Streptosporangiaceae bacterium | reverse complement strand
GTGCTGCTGCGGCGGCGGCCCGGCGCGGACGTGGCGCCGGCCACGGCGCCGGGGAACAGCCAGCTCGGGATCATGCTGCCGTACACCCCGCTGCACCACCTGCTGCTCGCTGAGACCGGTGAGCCGGTGGTGCTGACCAGCGGCAACGTCTCCGACGAGCCGATCGCCTACCGGGACGAGGACGCGCTGGCCCGGCTGGGCGGGATCGCCGACGCCTTTGTCGTGCACGACCGGGCCATCTACATCCGGACCGACGACTCGGTGACCCGGGTGTTCCGCGGGCGGCCGATGCCGGTGCGCCGCTCCCGGGGGTACGTGCCCGAGCCGGTGCGGGTGGCCCGGGCCTTCCCGTGCCCGGTGCTGGCCTGCGGGGCGGAGCTGAAGAACACGTTCTGCCTGGCCCAGGACCACCACGCCTTCATCTCGCACCACATCGGGGACTTGGAGAACGCCGAGACGCTGCGCTCGTTCACCGAGGGCATCGAGCACTTTCAGCGGCTCTTCGACATCCGTCCGCAGGTGGTGGCGCACGACCTGCATCCGGAGTACCTGTCCACCAAGTACGCGCTGGAGCTGGCCGATGAGACCGGGCTGGCGCTGGCCGGGGTGCAGCACCACCACGCCCACGTGGCCTCGTGCCTGGCCGACAACGGTGTGGACGGGCCGGTCATCGGGGTGGCCTTCGACGGCACCGGCTACGGGCCTGACGGCACCATCTGGGGTGGTGAGTTCCTGGTCGCGGACCTGGCCGGGTTCGAGCGGGGCGGCCACCTGGCCGCCGTGCCCATGCCGGGCGGCGCGGCCGCGGTCCGCCAGCCGTGGCGGATGGCGGCCGCCTACCTGCCGGATGCACCCGGCGACCTCGATGTCGTGCGGCGCAACCAGGCGAGCTGGGCAGCGGTGACCGCCATGGCCCGCAAGGGCGTGAACGCCCCGCTCACCTCGAGCGCCGGGCGCTTGTTCGACGCGGCCGCCGCCCTCCTCGGGGTGCGCGACACGATCAACTACGAGGGTCAGGCGGCCATCGAGCTGGAGCAGCTCGCCGATCCCGGCGAGACCGGCGCCTACCCGGCCAGCCTTGAGGCAGCGGACGGGCGGTTCCAGGTCCGCGGCACCGATCTGATCAGCGCGGTCCTGGAGGACCTGACCACGGGCCTGCCGCCCGCGGTCATCGCGGCCCGCTTCCACCACGGAGTGGCCGGGCTGATCGAGGCCGGCTGTGAGCTGCTGCGCGAGCAGCACGGGCTCGGCACAGTGGCGCTGTCTGGCGGCGTGTTCCAGAACATGCTGCTGCTGCACGCGACCGTGGCCCGCCTGGAGGCCCGCGGCTTCACCGTGCTGACCCACTCACGCGTGCCATGCAACGACGGCGGGATCAGCCTGGGCCAGGCCGTTGTCGCAGCAGCCAGAGATAGGGCTGAGCATCAGGCTTGATGCCACGCTGTTTGGCGACCACGACCGAGTGGCTGTTTGGCGACCACGACCGCGTGCATGCCAGACAAATCGGACTCGGGCCACACCAGAACCGTCAGTACCATTCCGGGCGTGTCCAGGGCCTGCTGAACGGCATCAAACGGTACATTCATGACGCTCTGACCTACTGAGAGCGTGCTTTCATGCCGTAACGGTGGCTTGGTGCCTGTTAGCAGATCCGGGGCAGGGGGTCGCCGACCAGCAGGTCGACGATCCTGGTGCCGCCGAAGGCGGTCTTCAGCTGGACGATCCCCGGCTGCTCCTCCCGGACGTGCCCGATCACCGTGGCCTGCTCGCCGAGCGGGTGCGCGCGCAGCGCGGCCACCGCGGCCTCGGCGTCCTCGCCGGGAACCACGGCCACCAGGCGGCCCTCGCACGCGACGTACATGGGGTCGATGCCGAGCAGCTCGGAGGCCCCGCGGACTTCGGCCCGGACCGGGATGTCGTCCTCGCTGACCAGGACGCCGACGTTGGCCGACTTGGCGATCTCGTTGAGGATGGTGGCGACCCCACCCCGGGTCGCGTCACGCATGGCCCGGACTCCGGGCACCTGGTCCAGCAGCCCGGCCACCAGGCCGTTCAGCGGGGCCGTGTCCGATTCGATGTCCGCCTCGATGTCCAGCTCGCCGCGGGCCAGCATGATGGTGATGCCGTGATCGCCGATCGGCCCGGACACGATGATGGCGTCGCCCGGCCGGGCCTGGGCCACGCCCAGGTTCACGTCCCGCTCGATGACGCCAACGCCGGCGGTGTTGATGTAGCAGCCGTCGGCCTTGCCCTTCTGGACCACCTTGGTGTCGCCGGTCACGATGTGCACCCCGGCCGCGGCGGCCGCGTCCCGCATGGAGGCGGCCACCCGGTTCAGGTCGGCGACACCGAAGCCTTCCTCCAGGATGAACCCGGCCGACAGGTACAGCGGCCGCGCCCCGGACACCGACAGGTCGTTGACGGTGCCGTTGACGGCCAGGTCGCCGATGTCACCGCCGGGAAAGAACAGCGGCGACACCACGTAGGAGTCGGTCGTCAGGGCGATCCGGGTGCCGTTGACAGCCAGCGCGGCCGCATCCTCCAGCGGCTCGAGCAGCGGGTTGCGGAACGCGTCGAGGAACACCGCCTCGATCAGGGTGTGGGTGGCCTTGCCGCCCGCCCCGTGCGACATCGTGATGCGCTCTTCCCGGACCTTTGGCCGGCGCCGCCGGGCCCGGTCGATGCGGTCCAGCACCTGCTGTTCCCGGTCCGCGAGCGGGAGCTCGGTCCGGCCGCCGGGTTCCAGCGGCTCATGGGCGCTGTGCTCGTGCTCGGCCTCGGCGTGCTCGGCGAGGGCCTCGTCGATCCAGCGGCTCATGGCCGGCCCGCCTGTGCCGCCTCGGCGACCCGGTTGCGGTTCATCCGGCCGAAGTTGTAGTAGGCCGCGCAGGCGCCCTCGGGGGAGACCATGCAGGTCCCGATCGGGGTCTCCGGCGTGCACGCGGTGCCGAAGACCTTGCACTCCCACGGCTTGAGCACGCCCTTGAGCACCTCGCCGCACTGGCAGGCCTTGGGGTCGGCCACCCGGACGCCGGGCACCTGGAAGAGCCGTTCGGCGTCCATGGCGGCGTACTTCTCCCGCACCTGGAGCGCGGAGTGGGAGATGAAGCCGAGGCCGCGCCATTCGAAGTAGGGCCGCAGCTCCATCGTCTCGCCGATGGCCTTCAGCGCGACGATGTTGCCGTCCCACGGCACCACCCGCGAGTACTGGTTCTCGACCTCGGAGCGGCCTTCGGACAGCTGCACCATGAGCATGTAGATGGACTGCAGGATGTCCAGCGGCTCGAACCCGGCCACCAC
>JBAPYC010000002.1:0-1510 GCA_049284535.1 Streptosporangiaceae bacterium | reverse complement strand
GGCCCGACCACAGCACCCACCGTGGCCGTAGCTCCGCATCGGCCTGGGCCAGGCCGGCCGCGGCGCCCACGACCGTCCACGAGCTGTCCCCGGCGGCCAGCCCGAACGCCGAGGAGGGCGAGACGGCCAGCGCGACGAGATCGCCGCGGTTCACGCCCGCCCGGCGCAGCGACGTCTGCAGGTCCCCATCTGCCACGGACCTAACCTAGTAACGCATCCCCATGGCCGCCTGCACCTCGGCCAGCGTGGCCGCCGCGATCTCGGTGGCGCGCCGGTTCCCGTCCCGCAGCACCTGACGCACGTAGCCGGGGTCCCGCGCGTACTCGGCCCGGCGCGCCCGGACCGGGGCCAGCGCCTCGTTGACCGCGCTGATCACGAGGGCCTTCAGCGCGGCCGAGCCGCCACTGCCGTCCGCGTCGGCCTCGGCGGCCACCTCATGCGGGTCACGGCCCAGGCACAGCGCCGCCAGCAGCACCAGGCTGGAGACCGCGGGACGGCGCACCGGGTCGTAGGTGATGTGCCGGTCAGAGTCGGTCTGCGCGCCCCGGATGAGCCGGGCGGTCTGGTCCGCGCTGGCCGCGAGCGGGATCGTGTTGCCGCGGCTCTTGCTCATCTTGGTGCCGTCGGTGCCGAGCAGCAGCGGCGCCGCCGACAGCAGTGCGTCCGGCACCGGGAACACCCCCAGCCCGTACCGGTCGTTGAACCGGCGGGCGATCACCCGGGTGATTTCCAGGTGCGGCAGCTGGTCCTGCCCCACCGGCACCAGGTTCGCCTTGCAGAACAAGATGTCAGCGGCCTGGTGCACCGGGTAGGTGAGCATCAGCCCGCTGACCGCGGCCTGCCGCGAATGCGCGATCTCGTCCTTGACCGTGGGGTTCCGGTTCAGCTCCGGGACCGTGACCAGGCTGAGGAACGGCAGCAGCAGCTGGTTCAGGGCGGGCACCGCGCTGTGCGCGAAGATCACCGTCCGGGCCGGGTCGAGCCCGATGGCCAGGTAGTCCAGCACCATGCCGGTCACGTAGTCATCCAGGTGCTCGGCCGTGTCCCGGTCGGTCAGCACCTGGTAGTCGGCGATCAGCACGAAGACCTCCGCGCCGAGATCTTGCAGCCTGACCCGGTTCTGCAGGGTGCCGAAGTAGTGGCCAAGATGCAGGGCGCCGGTGGGCCGGTCCCCGGTCAGGATCCGGAATGCCGCCGCGTCGTCATCGATCAGCCGTTCCAGCTCGGCCGAACGCTGGCCTGCCATGGCTGTGCTCATTGCTTTCGTCCTCCCGTCATGTCCGGATGGGAGCACGAAAAAGGCCGTCCATCCGGACGGCCCTCGCTCGTGCAGGTGTGCAGGATGCGGCCGCCCTAAGGGGCCGCCCACCACTGCGCTGCACGTTGCATGCCTGCAGGATAACACCGGACACGGCCATTATCCCGAACGGGCCGGGTGATCAGCGGTCGCGCCCGCGGGTGCCGCCGGGCGGGCAGAGAGCGGGCTGGCAGAGAACGGGCCGGCAGAGAG
>JBAPYC010000001.1:0-2431 GCA_049284535.1 Streptosporangiaceae bacterium | reverse complement strand
GGCACCGGCGTGCCAGCAAACCAGCCTTCGAGGCTGCGCGCCCCGGCCGTGGTGAGCCGCAGCACCCGCGTCGGGTACCCGCCGGCCAGCACCTTACCGCCCGCCAGCATCCGCGAGCCGGGATCGGGGCAGAGCCGGAACCCAGCCGGCACGAGATCGCGATCGGCTTTGTCACCGGCCAAAGCCGGCGGGTCGCTGGGCTGCGACGCGCTGCTCCGGTTTCGCACTAGGTCAGGTTAGTGCCCAGGCGCCGCGCGGGCACCAGCCGGGGAACGCATCTACCATGGCCGCATGCCCGTGACCCCACCCGTGTTCGAGCTGGCCGGGACGCAGTGGCCCGCGGTGGAGCACGGTCCGAGGCGGCTGCTGGTGGTGCCGACGGGGTCCCTGGAGCAGCACGGGCCGCACCTGCCACTGGACACCGACACGAGGATCGCGGTGGCGGTGGCACGGCGGGCCTGCGCGGGACGGCCCGGGGTAGCGCTGGCGCCGGCGGTCAGCATCGGGGCCAGCGGCGAGCACGCGGACTTCCCGGGCACCTTGTCCATCGGCACCGAGGCGCTGACCGCCTGCCTGATCGAGCTAGGACGGCACGCCAGCCAGGACTGGCCCGCGCTGCTGCTGGTTAACGGGCATGGCGGGAACGCCGCGGCCATCGAGGCGGCCATCGGCCGGCTCCGCTATGAAGGACGGGCCGCGCACGCCTGGCATGCCGGGCTGCCCGGTGCTGACGCGCACGCCGGGCGGTTCGAGACCTCGGTCATGCTGGCGCTGGATCCGGCTGCGGTCCGCCTGGACACGGCCGAGGCAGGCGAGACCAGGCCGGTCAGCCAGGTCATGCCGGTGCTGCGGGAGCGGGGCGTGCGCGCGGTGAGCGGCAACGGCGTGCTGGGCGACCCGGCGGGGGCGTCGGCGGCCGAGGGCGAGGTCCTGCTGGCCCGCCTCACCCAGGGACTGAACGAAGCGGCCGACCGCGTTCTCGCCGGACCCTGACAGCTACTGCAGGCTGGCCGGGTCGCCAGCCGGATCGCCCGCGAACTCGTGCGTGGCGTGGAGGTTGTCATGGGCGGGGTACCGCGCCGCGGCCGGGCCGTCGGCGAAGGCCCGGAGCACGTTCGCCGTCACCTGCTGGACGAAATCTGATCCTGCCGCCGAGATGCCGTGCGGTTTATCGCCGAAGATCGCCTCGACCCAGCGCATGGTGCCGGCGTTGAACACCCCGGCCCCGCCGGCGTGCGTGTAGTAGGCCGAATCGCCGAAACTACGCGCCCCGTTGCACACCAGCGGTGAATGTGACAGCACCTCGATGGGCCGCTGCACCGGGTAGGCCGGGTTGACCCGGTCGTACTCGACGCCGACCAGGTTGGCGAACGCGGTCCCGGCCCGGACTCCGGTGCCGGCGAATACCCAGCTGCCCGGCGACGTCACCACGTACGGGGCGACCGCCGGGTAACCCTCGTAGATGGTGCCGATCAGCGATGACTCCGGCACGGGATCGGGGGCGTCGCGCCAGTCGCTGGTGACCAGCGTGTTGTCCCGGCCGTATAGCGGGTCCTGCCGGTAGCTGGTCTTGTAGCAGATGACCAGGCGGCCGGCGCCGAGCCCGGTCGCGGCCAGCCGGGTCCGCCGGAACATCGCGTTGGCGCCGAGGAAGGCCAGGTTGACCCCGGCGTCCCGGGCGGTGGTCAGGTGCGCCCGCTCGGCGGGGGTCCAGTACTCATCGTGCCCCGGCGAGATCACCGCGCTGGCCCCGTCCAGCAGGTGCGGATCGGCGGCGATATCCATGCCGGTCACGTAGGCCAGCGGCAGCCCCATGCGTTCGGCCAGCTTGATGACGTTCCGCTCATAGGTAAGGAACATCGGCGCGCCGTTGCCGTCATAAGGACGGTCCAGGCTGACCGCCAGCGAGCGGTTCGCATAGCCCGGGCCCGGGCCCAGGTACAGGTCGTAGCCGCCCCAGGTGTTGTAGGCCTGCCAGGTCGCAATCGCGTTCTTGATCACTACTGCGCCCGCGGTGACTGGCGAGCGCACCGTCACCGGCACATACCGCTGCGCGCCTGAGTCCGCGTCCAGCCGCAGCAGGTAGCAGCCGGGCGGCCAGTCGTCGGTCGCGATCTCGGCCACATGTCCCCAGTCGGCCCGCACCGTGTTCGTCGCCCCGGTCACGCTGGCCGGCCGCTGCCGGTGACCGCGCAGCGGACCGGACCGCCACACCAGCCGGGCGCCGTCGCCGGCGTACCAGCCGAGCCGGAATGCGCTGACCCGGAACCCGGACGACGCGGACGAGACGAACAACGGCAAGGACTGCCCGGGCAGCACGCTGGCCGCGCCCGCGTACCCGGTGATCGCGTCTGGCGCGCCGAGCTGCCGGATCTCCCAGTGCCTGTCCCCCGGCCGCGAGTTCTCCGGCACCGGCCGGGTGCGTCGCGGG